>NZ_CP129380.1 GCF_030435705.1 Rhizobium sp. SSA_523 | reverse complement strand
TCGCCTCGGTGTGACATCATTTGCCTATCGAGCACGGGCAAACGATCGCCTCGGTGTGACATCATTTGCCTATCGGGCTAGTATGGGTCAGTAGTTTTATCCTGGAGGAGCGAGTGGTGAACAAGACACCAGACCGCAGCTTGAACCCCAGCGCTGTCAAGCGTGCTCGAGAGAGCGCTCAGACACGGCCATGGCAATTGCTGATGCTGAGCAATGGCTCCCAGCCCATATCCTTCAGCGAGCAGACGGTATCATCGCTGACGCGCATACTGGACCTTCTCCCCCATCTGGACAGACTGACACTCAAGACAGAAGCGGGCGACGTCCATGTCAGCCGTGATTTTAGCGGCGACACAACGGGTGCGATCGACAGCCATATCGCAACCATCCTGACGGCGGATCCAGACATCAGTGGCATTGTGTTTGCAGGATCGGGAAAGAGTAGCGAACACGTCGCAACCCGCGATGACCCGCATTACCTGCCCGCGGGAAAGGAGTTTGCGATTGTCCGCGATGCACTAAAGGCCGGTCTTATCGACAGCGGTGAAGCGCTGCGCAAAACCAAAGCGATTTATAAGAAGGACTAGGTGATGGCTCGCAAATCCATCGAAGAACGCCTCGCTCAGCTTGATGCACAGCGATCTGCTCTCAAGGCAAGGCTCTCCAAGCAGGAGCGCGCCAACGATACCCGTCGCAAAGTTCTCCTCGGCGCCCTCGTCCTGCATCGGTTGGAGAACGCCAACGACCCGGAGTTTAGTGCGCGCCTGGCAGACTGGCTGCGACGCGAGCTGCCAGGCTTTCTCACCCGAGACAATGACAAGGTCTTGTTCGATGACATCCTGAAGTAACCGGCAGGCGCATTTTGCGCCCACAAAGCCAAATTCACGCCAAAAAGTTGAGTGAGGAATTCGGCTTCTGCAAAAAGGGGTTGCGCAGTTCACGGATTGCGCAAGTCGCGATTTAAGGAGCACGGCCGATGAGATTACTCAGAGCCTACAGCACCATGCTGCGTCTCGCTTTCGCCAATCCCGCTTGGGCGATCTCGGCAGCCTTGGCAAAAGCTTTTACGCCGACAGGTCTTAAAGTCCTGCTTGGCTATCTCGGCCTCGTCATCATCGGTGGGTTTTGGCTAAGCCTAAAAGCGCGGGAGCTAGGTTTTGAGCCTCAGACGCTGTCCTGGAGCATCCTGAACATTGTCTTCACACTGAGCATTCCGCTGGGCCTGCTGCTCTTGTGTGCCCCTCTTATCCTCATACACTTTGGCGACATCCAAACCGATACCCACGGCTCAGCGCGCTTCGCCACCGACAGGGAGGTCTCCCCTCTTGTCCAGACAGACAATGGGCTCCTGATCGGACGCGACGCAACAACAGGCAAGATGCTGCGCTATGCCGGTCCGAGCCATCTTCTCACTATGGCCCCGACACGCACCGGCAAAGGCGTGGGCACAATTATCCCGAACTTGCTGACTGCCGACCGCTCGATCGTCTGTATCGACCCAAAGGGCGAGAATGCAAAGATCGCGAACCGAGCCCGGGAGAGGTTTGGACCGGTTCACGTCCTTGATCCCTTCGGCGTGACAGGGATCCGCTCGTCTGCATTCAATCCGCTCGACACGCTGGACCCAGATGGCCTCGATGTCGCCGAAGATGCCAGCACGCTTGCCGATGCACTGGTCGTCGATGATCCCGGCATGACAGGAGAGGCCCATTGGAACGAAGAAGCCAAAGCGCTGATCTCAGGCCTGATCCTCAAGATCGTAAGTGTCGAACCCGCAGCACGACGCCACCTGGGCACGCTGCGTGAGTATCTGACGCTTCCGCCTGAGCGTTTCGCTGCCTTGCTCAAAGAGATGCAAGATATGAGCAATGCTGGCGGATTGATCGCGAGGGCAGCCAACCGCCACCTGGGCAAGTCCGATCGCGAAGCGGCAGGTGTTCTGTCGGCGGCGCAGCGACACACACATTTCCTTGACAGTCCCCGCATGAACCGCGTGCTCGATGAGAGCTACTTTTCGTTCGCAGATCTCAAGCGTCGCAACACCACGGTGTTCCTCGTCCTGCCGCCCGATCGCCTTTCGACCTATTCCCGCTGGCTACGTCTGCTTGTGACCCAAAGCCTCCTCGATATGGCGCGCACACCGGAGAAGCCAGACACCCCGGTACTGTACCTTCTGGATGAATTCGCAGCTCTTGGGCACTTAGCGTCCGTTGAGCGGGCCATGGGTCTCATGGCAGGATACGGCGTGCAACTGTGGCCCATCCTGCAGGACGTTCACCAATTGCGATCCACCTACGGGCAGAAAGCCGGGACATTCCTCTCAAATGCCGGTGTCCTTCAGGTATTCGGCGTCAACGACCACGACAGCGCGCGGCTCGTTTCAGATCTCCTCGGACAAGAGACCGTGGTGTTCCGAACGATGGCGCACGCTGTCGACTCTCAGCAGTCCGGGATTACCTACAGCCAGCACCATACCGCACGCCCTCTGCTGACCTCGGATGAAATTCGAACGCTGCCATCTCATGTGCAGTTGCTGTTCCTAGCGGGACGACGTCCGATCGCCGCGCACAAGCTAAGATATTACGCTGATGCGGAATTCCAGGGAACATTCGACATCGCATCATAAACGCGACCTTCAGCCGGGCCCGGGTGTTGCCGTCGTATTCCATAGGGATGAGCATGCCCGGTACTACCCGCAGCTCTGCCGTGGAGGATCCTCCATCCGCAATAACCCTATGAGGATTTTGCACCTGCGACGAACAGGAGAAAGTTATGTTTCGCTATCTCGCACGTCATCATGATCGCAAACACATCAAGCGGTCACTCCAACGTCAGGAACGAATCAGCAAAAGCGCTATCGGTTTCGCGCATGACACCTCCCTGGCATTCGCGGTCAATGAGCCAGTTGTAAAAGATGGCGATCACGACTTGGCCGTCACGACGCTCTGCGAAACCGAAGCGTTTTTCACACCCCTCTTGCCGGCTGAACCGATCTACCAAGATGCACACCGAGTCATTTTTGAATCGGACATCAAGACATCTGACGAGAAAAACAACGTCTTTGAGTGCGTTGTGACCGAGAGCGGAGCAAAAGACCATGCGCTTGTCGTGTTTCATCATTGGTACTCACGCAACCGCTATCCAGCGTTCTCCAGATATTTCGCCAAGAGGGGTATGACTGTCGTCGAGGCCACCTTGCCGTATCATTTCAGCCGGGGCTCAAACGATTGTTCGGAAGAACAATTTTTCAATGCCAGCATAGGCCGAACTGTTCGATCCATGAGGCAGGCGGTGTTGGACGGCCGAAAAATTGTCCGCTGGCTGAAAGGTCAGAGGTACCGCACGATTACCGTCGTAGGCATGTGTTTAGGTGGCACGGTTGCTGGGCTGGTGGCAGCTCAAGAAGAGATAGTCGATAAGGCCGTCTTGATGGTAACACCGCCAAGCCCTGCTGACCTGATTTGGACTTCAGAGACCATGCAACGTCTAAAAGGGCGGATTGAACCCTCCATGTCACTTGAAGATTTGAGGAAGGCGTGGACCCTGATTAATCTCGACATGCATACTTTCTGGCTCTCGCGTCCCGATCTAGAATTGCTGTTCGTGCAGGGGAGGTGCGATACGATTGCGCGCCCAGAGAGGGCGCACCACCTGATACACGACTTGACTAGCTTACGCGGACGGCCACCGGAGCTTCTGCAGCTCAATTGTGGACACTCCTCCATTGGGATGTTCCCCTACAACATCATCGCAGCCCGGAAGGTGCTGAGATTTCTGATATAGATACCCACCCTGAGGGAGCTTTGGAAAGTCCGCAAATTCCGCATCGAACCAAGCGGAGTGTGAGCCTGCCTCAAGTGGCAGTTGGCAGCATTGTACCGCCATGGTTGTTGAATGACAGTGCCATTTTGGAACTAAATGTGCGTGATATCCGCCCCAGGCGGACTTGGTGACTGAGGGAATACAGATGGTGCAAAATCTATCCAACTATATCAAATCAATGGAACTGGTTGAGACTACAGATCCAGATTTCCAGAGACCCTTGTACCGCAAGGAGGGATTCGACGGCATAGCCAGCTTCGGCGAGATCGACGCAAAACTGTCCGCATTCCTACAGTCCCAACGCTTAAAAACTAGTCTGACCCAGAGTGATTTCGCGACCCTGGCTGGTCTCGCTCGAGTGGTCTACAGCCGCTACGAACTGAACATTTCGCGACTGACCGTCTCTCGAATGATTCACCTTTCCGAGCTCCTTGGGTTCCTGCCGATGCAGATGATTCATGCCGCAGCACCTCATCTCTACGGTAAAAATCCTGAAGAGGCCGATGATCGGGTTGAACTCTTCAGACTCATTCATGACCTCCCGCATGACACCATACGCAGTTTGATCGGTATAGTTGGCCAACTGACGCCTAAGGATGTTCTTGAAGCTCGGCAAAAAGCGGAAGCGGAGGCCGAAGCAAAAAGCTGAGGCCGAACGCCAACGACTGACTAGAAAAGCGGCGAGAGTCAGCAGGAAAGGCCGTCCCCCCGGCCGGCCACCAGGTCGAAAATCATCCAAGGTCGATACCCCGACAGACGATTGAAGAACGGAAAGGGCCGTCAAGTGATGGCCATTTAGGAACGCGTCGTCCCTCACCCCGTTTTCCGATCGCTGTTCGCATTTGCACGCATCAGCGACATCAGCATCGGTCCCAGTCCGAACTCCCCTCCCCTCGCCCGGCGCGTGAGATCGCGGAGATATCCACCTGCCGAATTGATATGCCCTGCCCTCTCCAATATTGCAGCCATGGCAACCGCCGCGTTCTCCGGCCCCATCACCTCGCAAGCCTCCTGGTAAGCCGACGGGCTAACACCAAGCATTGATCGTACCACCACCGCGGCGCCCATCAGGTCGCGCCAATGGGAGATCGCGCCGCCGGGCCCGTAGTCCGAAATCTGCGGGCAGGCTTTCAGGACCATCGACAGCGGGAACGCCTTCATCTGTTCCGGCTTTGCCAACGGCTGAGCAACCGCTTTGGGTGCTACTTCCAGCTCGACGGCTCCGCCCTGCTCTTTTCCAGAGCTAGGTTCAAATTCATAGATGGATTCGGGTTTTGAATTCTGTATGTGGCAGCCATTTTGAACAGCATTGCCGTTCATATTTTGAGAATCTAACTGATTTTCCAGAAGGTTGAGGATTTCGGTGCGCAAAAGCTGCATCTCGTCGAGGATTGCCTCCACCTGGTGACGGTCAGGATTGCGGGGAAGTCGGCTGACAATGCCGACATACATGTCTTCGATGGCTTCCCAGTCGCCGTCGGCCCCCTCCTCCATCGCTGCTGAAATCAGCTTGCGCACATCACGCCGGCAGATAGTAAGTGCCTCTTTGGCTCGCCTGAACTGCAGGCGTTGGGCAGCGACTTCCTGTGCCAGGATTGCAAGTTCCGCAGCACGAGCCAAAAGTGGAGAAAGATCGAACCCAAAGGCTTGCTCGATATCGCCACCCTTGTCCCGGTGAGCGTAGCGCTTGCCGTTCGGACTATCCTTGCGCTGGATGAGCCCGGCTTCGACCAAGGCAGCCAAATGCCGCCGCAAGGTCGTTCCGGTAATGCCGTGCGCTCTGACAGACAGCTGGGCATTGGATGGAAAGACCACCAATCCACTATCGCAGTTGAGCTCGCTCTCTGGATAAAACGTCAGCAATGCGTCCAGCACAGTCAGCGCCCTGTCCTGGAGGCCAAGGCGTTCACGGGCCTCACAGGCGTCGCGAAACACTTTCCATTTTTCGACCGGGCGGTTTGGTTTCGTCTCGCACGTCTGGAGCTGCCTCTTTACAAGAGCAAGCACAGCCGGCCGCCGCCCAAAGGGCGTCGTCACATTTCCTGTCTGCATATTCCTTCACCTTTCTTCAGGCAAAAGAAATCCGCTCACCAAAACGATGCCAAAGACTCTTGACTGGGATTCATGGAAATGCGATTCTCATTCTTGCTTAGGGAATACGAGAAGGGCTTCCACGACTTCGGTCGTTTGGGGGCCTTTTTCTTTTTGCCGATTACTCTCCTTGTTGATCCAATTTGTTCCGGTAGGCTTGGTACAAGTCTCCCAGGCTGTCAGCGATGAAATCCCCGAAGCCCGCGGCATCCCGCGCTTTTAGGGCGAAGGTGTACGTTTTTGCGTCCGCCTTGATATAGGCTGATACGGCTTTGTCTTCTGACGACCACTTTTGGGTCCGAATCGCCTTAGGACTGCCCTGCTTCCCGACTGCCTTCAAGAAAGCCAGTAATGCATTGAAACGGTCGTCGCCGCCGTTTGCTTTGAAGTCGGCGGTCTCAATGAAGTGCAGTGCTTTCTCAAGAGTCGATGGACGCTCTAACAGGTTCTTGAGTTCGTACCAGCGATCCCTCCCGATGCCCTTGGCTGCACCGACGGCATCAAGCACCAGTTTGGGAATCGTCGAGACGGCCAGCATCTTCGAGAGCGTGGCCCGGTCTATAGACAAGGCGGAAAGCACAATCGCGTTGTCGCCATCGAACTGACGACGAGCAATCTCTGCAGCGAAGATTGCCTTCTCGATAAACGACAGGTTCGCCCGTGCGGAGTTCTCTTGACCCTGGGCGACCAGGTGATCGCTGTCTTTAAGATCTTTGACGACCGCACGCACTTTTCGTTCGAGCGCCTTGGCCGCACGAAGGCGTCTGTGCCCGAATACCACCATGTACCGCCCCGTGGCTGACGGGTGCGGCCGCACAAGGATAGGAGTGTCCTGCCCGCGATCTCGAATTGCTGACAGGAGCTCGTCGAAATCTGCCGGGTCGTCTTCGAGGCGGTCCCGAATGAACGAATCGTCGATTATAGCGGGATCCAGCTCGACAACAGTCTCTCCTTCTAGAAAGCGATCTGCTTGCGCGGCCATCTCGTCTAGAGAATGGATAAGCGACTTCGAGGCACCCTTGTTCGTATATTCGAGGATAGCCTTGGAGTTATCCGGCGCTTCCTCGCTCATGACGTTCATAAATGGGTTCTTCCGCGCCATCTTGTTATCCTCGGATCGTTAAGCGGTTGATTCGATAAAGAACCTTCTGGATTTTGACGGCGGTCAACACGTTACATTCTCCCCCATGCTCGATGGATAAGCCCCTGAATTTCGAAATTCACGGCATCCATACACTCGATGGCGCGGTCGTAAGTCCCCCGGGTAAAGTTAGATCGTTCTAACTCGTAAAGACTCCGCTTGGTCAATCCGGCGTCAGAGATCGCAGTCGTCTTTACCATCGGCGTCTTCAAAATTTCCTCGGCGAGCATTGATTGCATGAAGCCAAGCATTTGAACCTGAGGCACGTCTTGCGGCTCAAAACGGGTGATCAGGTAGCGTAGCCAGTCAAGCCTTACGTCAGCACCAGCCGCCTTGATGGTCTTCGTGATGTTGCCGAGCATCAGCAAAAACTGGCTCATGGACATCAAATCCAGCATTTGTGGGTGGACGGTAATCAGAACCGATGTTGAGGCGGTGAGGGCAGTCAACGAGAGATATCCTAGCTGCGGCGGACAATCGATGACCACAACATCGTAACGATCATCGACGTCCATGAGGGCCTTGCCAAGTCGAGTAAAAAACCGCTTCCCCTCGCTGCCGGCCTGCATCGCGAGCGGGGTATCGTATTCGTACTCCTGCAGCTCGAGATTCGCCGGGATGATGTCGAGGCCAGGGAAATTGGTTGGTAAGATCACATCAGCAATCGGCTTCCGCTCGTCGTATCGGATCGTATCGTAGAGCGACGGGTTTTGATCGAGTTCGGGCTGAAAGCCATGCAAAGCCGAAAGCGAAGCCTGCGGATCGAGGTCGATGGCAAGAACTCGATGGCCCGTAAGCGCAAGATGCTGGGCTAGGTGGGCAGCAGTCGTCGTTTTGCCGCTACCGCCCTTGAAGTTCACGACGGCAATGACCTGAAGCTTGTCGCCCGGCTTGCGCTGTGGGAGGTATCTCTTGGCTTCGCTCTTCCCCGTTTCCGCGAGGTACTGCCGCAGCTCCAACATCTGCTCAGCTGTGTAGTACTTCCTATTCCCCGACATTGTGGTCGGGACCGGTCCCTTACCGTCCAAATAAAGCCGTTTCAGATTGCTTGGCGTAACGCCGAGGTAGTGGGCGACCTCACCCACAGAAAACTGCCGCAAGGTTTTCTTCGCGCTCGGCGGGAAATTCTCCAGCCGCAGCTGGTTGAGCCTGCGAGAGATTTCCGCACCTTGCATCAGTATCTTGTCGTCAAATTCGAACGAAGGAAGTGAGAACGCGTTCATAGAGTCGTTGACCATTCTGTCGGTAAAATTACCGAAACTGAGGATATGCCGTCATTATCCCCGATTCTCTGATTCCAGCAAGGAAAATTAAGTTAACAAAACCTTAAGGCCCATGAGGGGTCAAAGACGCGATGTTTTGGCGACGCGCGGACAGCGAGTGAAGCATTTCGCCATCGGTTGACTGCCGTCAAAACTCTTAATTCTGTAGTGACGACAACAAGTTACGCACTATAGATGCTACCCACCCGCGCACGGGCTAACTACGGTCGCTGGGATCGCCAAGAAGACTGCCGCCCATGGTCGGTGTTTGCTGTTCCATTCGACGAGCGCAGCGGAAATATGCCGCCGTTAGCACTGACTTCGTTGACATCGCGGCCGCTTGATGGGGCAGGGGAGTTCCGGCACTGAGACCCTTGCCATCTTTTCGAAACCTTTGGAGTGGCGCAGACCGCGCCGGCCAGAGTATAGGGCCGAACCACCCCTCCTGCTCGATCTGCCAGGTTTCACCGCTACAGTAGACTGAGCAGGAAGAGAGCCCTAGGGGAGGGGGCGAGCTCCCATCGAGCGACCCGCGCCCGCTGGATTGGCAGGGATCGCAATCGTCTGTACGGCGACTAGGCCTTCAGAACCAGCCCCGTAAAACCACTAAAATGCTGTCAGCGCACCAAAGGTAGGCTTCCTCCAGTCGGCGGCACTGCCGCCGAACATGGCGTCGCCTCGGCCGGAAAACTCCATGACTGCAAAAATCTGCTCATTCATGTGGGGATCCTCTGTTCTCCGGGGCTGATCAAGCGGCGCTGTCGCCGCTGATCGATCTCAAGACGCATTTGGCCGCATAGCGTCCGGCCTCGTTCAAGTTGCGCTGCCAAGCCCCCTGCGCAGGGGACCAGCGGAACCCGTGAGATTTCAGGGTGCGCCGCGTCTGTTCGTCCGGCTTGCCGGGAAACAGCAACTGAATGCGGGCCATGTCGGTATTTTCCTTGACCGTGACGGCTCCTGCCTCCGTCTCGACGTCCTCGGCGCGGTCGCCGCGCTTCTTCATCGCAGCAAGCGATGCAAGGCGGGTTTGCATGCGGCGCAGTTCGGCGCGGGTGTTGGTGGTGGAAAAGCCGCGTCGGTTCTGCCACGGGGCAAGGGTAACGCCACGCGATGCCCTCTCCTCGTCCATGCCGGTTTCGGCCACCACACGGGCCAGAATGTCGGCTTCGCTCGCCTGATCCTTCTCCATCCGGCGAATGATGACATTCGCCCGTTTCATCCGGTCGATGGACAGTGCCAGGTCTTCGATCCGCGAGGCGATGCGCTGCATGGCTGCCGGATCGCCGGAGCGGATCGGCTCGTCATCGGTCCCGTGGGGAAACGCCTTGCGCTTCACTGCTTTTTTCGCAGTCGCGATATGGGCTGAGATGTCAGCACGGCGGGCGTCTGAAACTCGCATCCGCTTTTCATTGCGGGCGACGGGAAAACGGGCAGGTCCGGTGATAAACCAGTTCATGTAACGGCCTTCCGCTGCCCAATACTTGGCGGTGATCTCGACATGACGGCGGGCAAAGGCCTCCAATTCAGCGTCCGGCAGGGGCAGTTTTGCTTGCTCCCACAGCTCTACCATGTAGGCGGCAAAGCCGTTCAGGCGCTCTGCCAGCCATTCCAGTTCGGAAAGGGTGCGCCGCTCCGGAAAATGAGTAAGGGCATGGAAGCTATGTTCGATGTCCTTTGCCGCGATGGTCGCGGCAAAGGTTCCGGCGAGAATGGACAGGGTGCGGTCCTCGACAACAGCGATGATCATCGGACTACCCCCGCCATGACGGTTGGGTGAATGCGGGTGATGCGGGTCTGGAACCCGATCAAAGCGCCGCCCAGAACGACCCCATTGGGGGAATGCTCGTCTGCCTTGGCAAAGACCGGATCAAGAACCGGCTTGCAGACGTTCAGGCGGGCCGCTGCTTCCTCAATGCTGATCTGCGGCGGTAGGACATGCGAGCCGTCCAGACTGGCAAGAACCATCTTTCCAGCCAATGGCTGCGGGTAGCCATCAAAGACAGTGAAAGCGGTCAAGCCGTCCCGCAAACCCTCCTCATCGACGATAAGAACGTGGTTCGTGTCGAATGGCACCACCTCGACAAGCTGGCATCCAATCAGCCCGTAGGTCTGAGAGAACGCGCTTGGCGCGGCGACCTCTGCGGCTTGAATGGTCCCGGCTTCCGGGTCCAGCAGATAAACAGTTGCGGTTGTGGTCATAGTCTAGCCCTTTCTCCTATTCCGCGAAGCGGTCTTCTCATGCCCCTCGTGGGCAGGAGCCCCGCTCCTGCTCCCGAGCTCGCGCGGAGCAGCGGGGGAGAGGGTGGCAAGGGGATAAAAACGGAGGGGGTTCTCCCGCCCGAGGCAAAGCCGAAGGGGCGCCGCGTTAGCGGCGATCCTGCACGAAAGCGCGGCCTTAAGGCTGCGCGAAGGAAGGACGGGGAGACCGTTTTTTCCCCTTGTGAGGGAGAGGGGGCGGCGCTCCTCTTTCCCTCATCGATGAGATTGACAGGACGCCTCCGGCGTCACTGCTTCATGGTGACGTAGACCGTACAAATCATCCAGATGCTGGTCACTGTGAAGAGCTTTAGGAGAGCGGAGAGGCCGCCCCGATCAGGCGGGACGGCCTCCGTAGGCACATGACAGATAAGGGCTAGAGATCTGCCATGACCTGACCTGATCAGCCGGCAATATGGGTCGATCGGGCGAGGCTGTAAATGTTCCGAACCAATTTTTGCCCAAGATGCATGTGATTGAAGGCGAAGCCGCAGCGCAACCGATCGTCACCCGAATGGGCGGAGACAGCGGCCGCTGGCTCCGTGCAGAAGGCATAGAGCGGGGTCGCCAAGCGATGCGCCAAAGCAGCTATCCAGGGTAGACTTTCGAGGCACCATCTTTGATTGTCCCGGAGGAACAACGATGAAATTCCAGTATGGTTGGCGGCAATGGCAGGTTTCGGACTTGAGCAGTGGGTGAGTGATCTCGGACTTGAACGCGTTGACGACCCCAGCAGAGATCATTCGATCTATCGCAAACGGCTCGACGGAAAGATCATCGACCTCAAGGAACTGGATCTGCTTGTCGCGCGAAGGCTGCGTGACCTGCGAACCGATCGACAACTTGCGCAAGCCAAAGTCGCGACTCTCCTGGGCGTAAAGGAGGCAACCTACGCCCGCTATGAAAACGCCTCATCCTTGATGACCGTCGGACGCCTGCTCCACGTATTCGAGGTCCTCGATATTACTCCGGAAGAGTTCTTCGATCCTTTCATCAAAGAACGCCCCCCTCAATCCGAAGGCAACTCACAGGAAGCAGAGAGAAACAAGCTGATGGAAGAAACGGTGGGCCACCTGCAGAAGCTCGACGAAACGGCCTTGAAGATGGTGCATGACCTTGTGCTTGCCATGGAGCCCCGGACGATCGAGAAGCAGAAAGGGAATGGCGCGGCGAAAGCCGCGCCATAACTTGCACTCAATGGGTTGGCTCTGCTTTCCGCCGCGCGCCGGCCGCCATTGGCGAATAGCCGGCGCTCATGCGGCGTCCTTCCCCCCGTCTGGCGAAGCCATCGCTCGGATCGATCGGCGCCAGTCCGAGATCCGAGAAGGACAATGAAGAACATCGGAGCTTTCAGCATAGCGCCGCCCCTCCTTCAGGGGCGGGAAAGCGGGAATTCTCGACACGGTTTTGACGGAAGAAGGGAAGCCGCAGGAGGCTTAGCATAGCGCCGCGAAGCGGAAGCCGGGACCGACTCCCCCCGGCAAAACCGTTCCGCATCACCAGGCCAAAAGCAATGTCTAACCATCGGATGTGTGCCGGACCTGACTGCATTCAGTGAAGCGTCGGGGCAGGGTCCGACAGGAGCTTCACCGCGTTCTTCACGACCTTGCGAAGCTTTCGCCAATCAGGAAGGTCGCCTTCATTGACGCGTTCCTCGATCGCCGTCAGGATCCAGCCAACGCAGGCGATATCTTCGACAGCGCGGTATTTATCCGAGCGATGGAAGCAAGCGACAATACGAGGCCGGGCGCCTTCGTCGGTTTTGGGGATCTGCGCAACCAGGTCCTGCGCTTCGCGATAAGCATTGACTACTCTCTTACGTTCATCAGGACCGGCTTGCGTGATCATTCCGACAGTCCAAACCAGCGTTTTCGAAAGATCGACTACTTCGTCTATCATGGCGTGATCATCCTTCCCGTTGCAACGGATTCAGAAGGGTACCATCCTCTTACTAGACGCGCAAAGAGCAGATCTGCAGCTTTTGATCGCGTCGCTTGACGCCTTCATCTGGGAAAGTCCTGATTTGCCGACGGGCTCGTTCTGCGCTATATTCTTTCCTTAGGAGACCGCAAATGCTCTTGAAGAAGTTTGACGAGAACAAGGAAGCCCTGAAGCAGATCGGCCGCGAAGCGATTGCCGAGAGCCGTCGCTTGGGACTGCCGATCTCCGCTCGTGACCTCCAGAATGAGGCCGAGGATCAGGCAACATTTGAGCAGAGAAAGCGCATTTCTGCCGCCTGAGGTCGTCACTCTTTGTCCCAGCCAACCTGTATCGTTCTCGGCGGTCCCAACGGATCGGGCAAGTCATCGGCGTATGCCAAGCTGCAGCTCGACGGTGCTTGGGTCAACGCTGATGAGATTGCCAAACAGCTCACAGGATCCAGGGATGGCCGGGCAGCCGCCATGGCAGCGGGGAGGGCGGCTCTCATGAAGATCCGTGAGATGATCGAGACCCGGCAGTCGTTCGTCTTTGAGACCACCTTGAGCAGCCAACAGTCAATCAATCTGATGAGCCGAGCCCAGGCGACTGGGTACTATGTCGGCCTCTACTACGTCGCCCTGGATTCAGTTGAACTCAACATCGAACGTGTTCAGCGTCGGGTAGAGAAGGGCGGCCACGACATTCCGGAAGACATCATCCGACGGCGCCATGAAGGATCGCTGCGGATGCTGTCTAGCGCCCTCAGATACGCTGATGAGGCGCTGCTGATAGACAACAGCGGTATCGAGCCCCGGGAGATTTTCCGCGTCTGTGCTGGCGTGATCGTCGGGTCTGACGTTGATCGTCGCAATCCGCTGCACAGGCTTTTCGAAGGTCGGGTTATGGAAGCCTATGACGTCGTAAGGGTAGGGGAGACGTACCGTCTTCGAACCGCGATCGAGTAGGGGCTGGTGCCCTGGATGAAGGGTACCGTGTAACAGCGCAATAATACCCAACGCGCCGGCATTGGAAAGAGCCGCCCTAGTGGGGCGGCTCGGCGCTGATCAGCGCATCGAATGCGGCCTCTTCTTCGGCAAGCTTCGCTTTGGCCGCCGCCAGCTCGGCTGCGATCTGCTGACGCTCGGCCTGGTCGATGGACGCTGCAAGCTCGGCGCGCAGTTCGTTGATGTGGTCGTAAGTGGTCATCGTCAGCTCCTTTGAATGAAAACAAAGGTGCGGGACCGACAAGGGAGGGTTTGGGTCAGTGACCGCCGGAGGGGGCCTGCGGGGCGGGGGGGAGCCGATTTCGTAGTGCAGCGGCGAAATTGGGGGGACCGCGCATCATTGACGCGAACCCTCGCTTGTCGGTGTAATTGGATGATGTTGAGAGAGAATATACCTCTCCGTATGGCACCATCCTGTCCGGAACCAGTTGCACAACCCGTCGTTTTGGCGACGGAGGTTTCGGATGGCAGACCAAAGCAAGTTTTTCAGGCAGCTCGCTTCGAGTGACATGGTGCGCAAGGCAGCGCAGAGGCATGAGAGGCTTCAGCCGATACCGGACGACGATCGGATCCAGTCGCTACTTGAGCGGCTGTCTGAAGCCGAAAAGCGTTCGTCGACAAGCAGCGCGCAGGACCAGAATGCGCAGTGATCAGCTTGCAGGCCGCCGATCGGTTCACCATATAGAATCTTGATTGACACAGCGGGTCCTCCCAGCCGCCGCGTCGATCGTTCCCCTCTGGAGGCTTAGACCTTCACACCTCAAGGGCCGCGGCTTCCGCTGGCCCTTTTTCTTTGGCGACAGATAAATCAGCCGCAGGTGGCCCGAGTGACCAGTCCCGTGGCGGGATCAGTCTCGATCGTCACCCGATCCTCTCTGAAGTCCTGGGTTACCATGTCGCCGGGTTGGATCTGGCGAACAGTCTTTGCGCCAATCAGCTGCATCGCCTCGGCGTCTGTCGGCTTTTCCTTGCCGACCAACCCTTGCGCGGCTTCCGCTTTGCACGGACCTGCTGCCGAGGATGAAGCTCCATCCGCACTGCAACCAGATGAGGCCAAAGCCACACAGGCGGCGACCATAGGGAAGGAATAGAACGGCGACTTCATCGGGAACCTCCTTGCTCTGAAGCTCCTACAAGGAGTTCAGGATTGGCTTTTTCGTGTCGCTGCCATCATAGCGAGATGAGTTCACCTCCCGGCCGACACGGTAAAACTCGAGCTGGCTGTCGATCTGGTTTTCAAGGAGGAAAGCTTTCGCTTCAGCACCCTGAACACAGGCATCCAACCAGGTCTCATAGGCCGATGGATCCAGCATAACGGGCATTCGCGTATGAATGTGCGCAATGTGGTCGACGGCTGGCGCTGTGATGATCGTGCAGCTGGTGACGCCTAGCTTGTCGTTATGCGCCCATAGTCCGGCGAACGAGAAAGGCTTCCCCTCGGGGAGTTGCAACAGCCATGGATCTTTCTTGCCGTCCTCTTCGCTTGTGGTCCATTCGAAATAGCCATCAGCCGGGATGAGGCAGCGCTTCGACTTGAAGGGTTCGCGGAATGCCCCTGAAGAGTCAACGGTCTCGATCCTCGCATTGAACATTGCGGCCTTCGGCAACTCCTTGGCGAAGAACGGCACGAGCCACCAGCGCCCGCAGTCGATTTCGAGGTCACCGGCTTTGTCCTTGTGGGCGAAATGGACGTTCTGTGTCGGCGCGATGTTGTAGCGCGCCGGCATGTTCGACGGAGGCGGGGCCTCAGCGTGGATATTGTAAAGGGCGTGGATTTCGGCCCAGGTCATCGTATTCGTGAGGCGGCCACACATGCCACTGTCCCTTGCTGCTGATATCGACGCCGACGGCGTTGTAGCACATACAGCTATAACGCTTGGTGCCCACAATTGCGGTGAGAGGAGCAAATTTCAATGGGTGAAGCATGGACCATAGAGGTTCAAGAGCTGGCCTCATGAGTGGCCAGATTTAATTTAATCCACATCCATATACGGGCTTCAGGTTAAGTGGAGAAAGGGCTCAACCCGCAAATGTGAAAGTCAATTTTCTCTTTTATATCAATACGTTAGTAAAAATCGCATAAGCTAAATTATGGAACTTCGACACCGTCGAGAAGCACGTTGATTTCGCCATACTCCGAGAAGTCGACTCGATCCTGTGGGTGACTGACCTGCCACTGAACTTCCATCCAGCAGCGATTAGTGCCTCGGCAGTTGGATACGCCAAGTGGCGCCGTGGGAGCAACCGGTGGAAACGTCTAGCTTTCACATTGCGCAGTGTGAGAACGGGTTGCGGCGATGGTCCGGCTTAGGCAGCCAGGGTCTGACATTCGAGCGACGAATGCGGACGAAACGTGTTGTAGTCCTCCGCCCATTCGGCAATCGTGCTGCGGGCAGGATCAAGACGCAAGAAAAGGCCTTGGTGGAGCACTCATCGCGCATGCGGTCGTTGAAAATCTCGACATGGCCGTTTGCATAGACTCGTCCGGCGCGATGCAGTGCCATACGACATTGTGGTCTTTAGACCAAGCCAGGATCGCAAAAGACGTGAGTTCAGCGCCATTGTTGGAGACGATCATGCTGGGTTGCCGAGCCTCAGCCTCGACCTGATCTATTTCGTCCGCAGCGAGGGCCAGCAGTGGCTGTAAGTGACGTCAGAGGCGAAACGGACCCCTGAAACGAAAACGGGGCCACGATGATCGTGACCCCAAGTCTTTCGTGCGGACCCCGGCTTCGCTTGCGGTCAAGCCGCGCGACGGGTTCCAGAACCCGTCTTCAATCCGGTCTTGAACTGCGCCATCAGGTGATCCAGCGTGGTGGCCTCTTGGACGAGTTGTTGGATCGCAGCGCTTGACTCCTCAACCATCGCAGCATTCCTCTGCGTGTTCTTGTCGATGTGTCCGACGGCCTGATCGATCTCGGCCAGACCCTCTGCCTGTCTCTTGGCACCGTCGATAATCTTGCAGATCTCGCGGCTGATCGCCTGAACCTCGCCCGCGATCGTGCTCAAAGCCTCGCCAGCCTGGTCGACCAGCGACACCCCGTTTCGCACTTCTTGTCCGGACGCGTTGATAAGGGTCTTGATCTCTTTCGCGGCACTGGCGGATCGTTGAGCGAGTTCGCGGACCTCCTGTGCGACGACAGCGAAGCCCTTACCAGCCTCACCGGCACGCGCCGCTTCGACGCCGGCGTTCAGCGCCAGAAGATTGGTCTGGAAGGCAATCTCGTCGATGACGCCGATGATGTTTGAAATCGACTGCGACGACTGCTCGATACGGCTCATGGCAGAGACCGCGTCGGTTACGATCGTGCCGGATCGTTCCGCGCCCGTCCTCGCTTGGTTAACCAGCTTTCCGACCGAATCCGCAACAGACGCGGTTTCCTTCACGGTGGCCATCACGCTGGATAGCGCGCTTGCGGTTTCCTCGACCGACGCGGCCTGACGCTCGCTGCGAGCCGAGAGATCGTTGTTGGCCCGGCCGATCTGGCCCGTACCGTTGCGCAGAACTGAAGCCACCTGACCGACCTGAGAAACGACCACTTCGAGCTTCTGCACCGACGTGTTGAAGGACGTGCGCAACTCATCAAGCGGGCCAGAGAAGACGCTGTCGATGCGATAGGAGAGGTCCCCCTCCGCCAGCTTTTGCAGCGATTTGGCCAGTTCGGAAACGGCGTAGTCCACTGCCTCGGCTTCGCGCGCCTTTTCCGCTTCCCGATTGCGGCGGTCGGCCTCTGCAGCGGCATCGGTTCGCTTGACGTGATCGGCCATCTCCACGGCCTCGCGCTCGGCGGCAACCGCGTCGGCAACAGCCTGGTCGGACACATCGAATGCCTTGACGACAGCCGAGGTCAGAGCAATCAGGACGACGCTCTGGACGATCAGCACCACCGCATGCAGGACGACACGGGAGAAGTCTGAATCCCCCGGGAAGACCGCCAGCGGCATCGCAACATACAGAAGCAGATGGTGGACAGCGACGAGCGCGGCGTAGCCTATAATCGCCCTCCAATCGATCCAGGCGGCACAGATCGCCAGACTCGCGAAGAAATACATGTGGGTGTCGATCTGGAGCGGGGACCCCTGAAAGGCGAAGACGAGGATGGCCACTGTCGCCGCATTCGCCATTGAGGTCACCATCCGGGTGGTCGCGCCGGTCCGATCCCTTGTCCACAAGAGTGTGGCCGGCACCAACAGGGCGAGAGTGGCCAGGATCATGGTCCAGTCGACACCCTGCTCGCGGACGAGATTGCGGATAACGATCAGCGCAAAGTTGATCCAGAGCAGTCCGACGATGCCGTAGGAGATCCTGTCTCTGAGCTTCTTCAGTTCATTCATGTGCTCATTCCTTGCAGGCAACCAAGCGCCAGATCATGGTTGATGACGAGCAAAGCGCCCGCATCGAGAAGCCGCTCCGGAAAATCCGGAGCCTGCGAATAAGCGACCGACATCCAGGGGACGCTTCCAGCCCAGACAAACGCACCGTCAGCCCGGTCGATGACTGCCATCGAACCCGCCGCATGTGCTGCTGGTGAGGTTACAACGAGGACGAAGGGGCCGGACGGCCTTGCCGCTATGACAGCGACAACCGCAACCGCCAGCGAGAAGTAGACAGTGGGAATGAGTGACTTCATGGTGCCTACGTATGTTCGCGGTCGAGCGCTCAGGAAGCGCTCTCCCCGGCGTGTTCTCAGAACATCAGCTAAATCATATACATCTCTAAAATATAATTAACTGAAGGGCGAAACCCCCTCATTTTATGAGTAATTCCGGCCTGGCATAAGTCAATCAAAGCCCTCTGCGTCATCAGATGAAGCGAGGGGCTGATCAACCAACCAACCTTATTGTCTCACAAAACACTTGGCCACCAGACCGATTGCGATATGCCGTAGTCAATTCATTGCTGAGGACGACAAGACAGGTGTCAGGGACCATGGAGCAACGACTATATCGCGGTTCGCTTCTGGGAGACGCACTCGGCGCACAAAGCGAGCAGCACGAGGCCAATTCTCGGGAGGATTCACATTTCGATCAGCGAGAAACAACAGTGCTGAGCGTTCTCGGGGGTGGGCGAGTTACCGACACACCTCGGATGCGCACCTCGATCTCGGCGCGCATCCGGGAGAAGCTTACGGCTAGACGTCAGGCTGCTGATGGTCCCGGATCATCAAATCCGCCAGCCACAACGGAACTCATGCAGCGATGCCTATCAAGTCCGCCAGATATGACGCGCAGCATTGGTTTTCGCCCAGCCGTAAGCTCTTCTTGACCTAGCGCCTCTCGTTCACGCCGCGACGCTTCTGGCTGATACTCTACCTTTTCGAGCACAATCTTCTCCGTGACGCCGTTCATATTGACCAATGACATCGCCTGACCTTCGCGCAGTCCAAGAAGCGCCAGACCACGAAGCGTCGTGATGGGCAGGAACATGCCCACCGGCCCATGAGTCTGTCCGGTTGAGATAACACGCGTATCACTCTCGCCAGCTGCGACGCGGAAGCGTACCCGGCTGTTGATGCTTGCAATGTCACCCGGCAGGTCTTCTCGGAATACGACGATGGCCTTCTTCATCTTGTTCCGGATCAGGGGCATCAGCAGGCCAGTTTGGTCATGGTGGCGGTCACGCAGGACCTCCAGGATGGTGAAATCCTTGGTCGTCAGGATGATATTGTCGTTCGACATTTCGCAGTTCTCCGTCGCTCACCTTTGAGCGAATACATCGACAAGAATGGGAGATCCCCTGCGCGCATTCCGCGCAGGGTTGACTATCCTGCGATTAGGGAGCCTCCATTGATGGAGAGACGACGGAGCGCGTGAGCCATCATGCCACCTTGCTTGCTGCAAGGTTCTCCACGTGCTCGACATGAAGACGATGCACACGGCCGTCGCGTGCGACCCAGTCGATGGACTGGCCGGCAGAGAGACCAATGAGCGCAGCGCCAATTGGTGTGAGGATGGAAATCCTGCCAGCGGCAATATCGGCTTCTCCAGGAAACACGAGTGTCACCGTACGATCCTCGCCAAGATCACTGGTAAAGCGGACAGTCGATCCCATACGCACGACATTGGAGGCAATCTTGTAATTTTGCACGACGCGCGCACGATCGAGCTCGACCATAAGCTCCTCGGAGACTTCTGGATTGCGCAAAGCATGAGCTTCTGCGAGCCGCAAAAGCCTCTCGTAGTCTGTTTTTGTCAGGACGATCGCAGGCTTGCGATGACGCTTCGTGTCAGTGACCATAGTCTTGTTTCCTGTAAACAAGCGCAGCCGGGCGTTTGCCGCACAGCCGTAATTTAGATTATTGATGAATTATGCTTTGACGCCTGCTCCCGCTATGGGGGACGCGACCTATGCCCCACGACCTGGTCGTGACGCAACCGGGTCGGGGGTTACCTGCCTGCGATCAGGCACATCCGTTTGCGGATGATATGGTAGCAATTTGTCAGCATATCCCTAAGATGGGCGCAACGGATTCCGAAGTCAGGCAATGCCAGCAGTTCGCCCCAGAAACAGGCAAATAGTCGCTATCCGTAGGGTCGAGCCAAGCAGCAGGTGGCGCGCAGCTTTCTGATTCGATTGCTGAGGTTGCTATTCGTGACACATACCTATAGGCTCACTGAGTGGGCCAAGACCTCCCAGTTGACGGCATCCCCAGGCGCGTCAGTCGCTTCCTAGCCACGGTATCTGCCGTGGCGTTTTTTTGTTCGGGCCATCTCACGCTACAGCCAGAAATCCGGCTTAAGCCCCACCATAAAACGGCCTGTGCGCTATTCGTTCACGCAGATGGTCTGCCCCCTGAAAAGTGATCCTTCTTGAAGTATGGCTATTGAGCCGAGGAAGGACATTGAAATGGCAGGGAAAAGACACAAGGCAGAAGAGATCGTCACGAAGCTCCGTCAGGTTGACGTGTTGAATGCGCATGGAAAATCGATGGCGGA
Organism: Rhizobium sp. SSA_523; assembly: GCF_030435705.1. Classification (NCBI taxonomy): domain Bacteria; kingdom Pseudomonadati; phylum Pseudomonadota; class Alphaproteobacteria; order Hyphomicrobiales; family Rhizobiaceae; genus Affinirhizobium; species Affinirhizobium gouqiense. The sequence goes on along the minus strand of NZ_CP129380.1, from coordinate 207,387 downwards.
GGCGATCCGGTCGATAGGCGTGACGGAAGTTACATACTACCGGTGGCGGTCTGAATACGGCGGCTTGAAGGGTGACCAGGTGAAGCGGTTGAGAGACCTGTTGACCGGCCATGACCACCGCCGACGGCGCGCTGCGCTACGCATGGCTACGCGCGCCGCCGGCTATGTTAGAGCAAGATTCCCGATGTGCTACGGGCCGGAGTTCATCGCCAAGGCATTGCGGGAATGGATCGCGGCGGTGGGTGCCAAGACCGCCTACATCATGCCGGGCAGTCCGTGGGAAAACGGCTATTGCGAGAGCTTCAATTCGAAGCTCCGTGACGAACTGCTCAACGGTGAAATCTTCTACACGCTCAAGGAGGCAAAGATCGTCATCGAAAACTGGCGACGTCACTACAACACCGTGCGGCCGCACTCATCGCTGGGCTACAGGCCACCGTCTCCCGAAGCCTCTGTTTGGCCTCGCCAAAACGGACCGGCATCAACGCCAGCGGTGGCCAGCAGGCCAAGCATGCACTAACATTCCAACCGGATCACCCCATGGGGGCAGGCCAGGTTCCCGATGAGACGGATTTTAACCCTGATTTTGCACAGGTTTTCCGGCGCACCCTTGGCGGCGTGCGCCGGAATATCAGTGGTTGTGCCGCGGCGGCGTCTTCGAAATCTGACGGAATTCGTCCGCGTCCCTGATGGTCGCGCCGTCGGCGAGCTGGGTCACCGTCTGGCGATAGAGCCGCTGCCAGGGCGTCGGCTCGTACCAGGAAGCCGACGGCCTCAGGACGTGCTGGCGCCTGGCAAGCTGGTTCCAGGCATCGCGAGCACAGATCGCCTGACGGACAGGCGGCGATTCTCAGGCAAACGCTAACACGGCCTGCCATTTTCGCCGCGTGTATCAATCCAATGAGCCCGGTCCATTTGCAACACTTCGCGATCGGGAAACTCGCGGTTCCGTCGCCAGCTACTGCAATAAAGGTACTCCTCACTGACCACATCGAATGACCAGGCTGCCTGATCTGAGCATTCTAGCGCCCGTCGCTACCCTTCCTCTAGGCGCAGCAAACGAGCAGCATCGTCCCTAAGCCGTTTCAGCGCAATGACAACGTGCCCTTTCGTTGCAATTCTTTAGAGATGGCTTGCGCTGATCTCGATATCCAGCATTGGCTGACCAAACCCCGTCATCCCCGGACCAACGGTTAGATACAGGTCTTCTGCCCTGCTCTCCCTTTCCATTCATCTCGGTCGCACTAGGACCAGCGGCGTCGACAGTGGTGAAGTGGTCTATCTCAGCGGTGATCGGTCGATGCCCTGAGGGCTCGACTGAGGGCTGCGAAAATCGACGAAGACAGTGTCTTCAGGGCTGTTGATCGGTGGAGGAATGTTTCGCGTCGGCAGCTGGACCCCAAGGCGATCAATGACGCCCTCAAGCGGCGCGCCGAATTAGCTGGTTCAAGTCCGGGGGAATTTTTCCGCAATGACGTACGCTCTGGTTATCTGACCGAAGCGGCGAACTGCGGCATTCCTCTCCTTGAGGCCCTGGAGCAGTCGCGGCATCGATCCGTTCAGCGGGAGTCATAATACTACAACCACGCCCCACGAAGCATAGGGCGTGGTACCAGGCTAATCGAATAGCGACCTCCAGGCACGGCTTACCAGATGAGTAAATTGCAAGACCGCATCGCCGAACGATTGGCGGCCCTCGACCGTTCGCAGCTGGCTGGCCTCGATCTAGACAAGCGGGAAAAGTTCATAAAGACGGCAATTGGTCTGCTCTACGCCTGCGGCTGGCGGGCAGCCGAGCCCAAGGCAGTCGTCACCATGACAGATGACTGCAACAGAAGCGACGTGGCAGACGCCTCTATCATTCTATTAGACTGTTCTTATTTTCCCACTAAGATGCATAGGCGTGGGAAATTTAGCGCTGCTCCACACTGGCATGCCGTAAACCTGTTTTAAATCTCACTGATATATAACCCGACAATGACAAGAAGTCGGGCCATGCTGCGAGTGTACCTTTGACGGCAGACAATAAACGGGGCAAATCTATGCGTTTATCTCCATCAAAGCGTGAAGTCTCTGGATCGGACGAAAACAAATTCTCTCGATGAAAATCGCCAGTCTCCTCAATCAGCTCGGGATATCCATCGACCCGGCACGACAGCAGGCAATGGTGGATGCCTATATCCCCATCCTGCGACCAATCCTGATGCCCGCCTGCGGCTACTATCTCTTCGTCACCTGGGAGCACTGGCAGACGCAGACCGGCCCTATTCTGGTCGCGTTCTCCCTCATCAGTACGACGACGGCTCTCGGCTTTTACCTGTTTAACAAGCTTCTAGCAAACAACCGGACAATGTCCCTGGCCAAGCTCGAATTGCATAACCTGGCCATGCATCTGTTCATGTACCTCAACCTCGTTAGCTACCTGCTCGTCTACAATGAGGAGACGCGCTACATATACTTCGTGTTGCTCGCCTTCATTTTTGCAATCACCGGCGCCACGACACGCACGGTCATGATCAGCGTTCCCCTGACATTGGCCACCCTTTACTGGTTCTCCACATCTCTCCCTAAGGACCTCTACGCGGAGTATGTTTCCATTGTCGTTGCGACTGCCTTCGCTTCGGTGAGCATGACGGGGTTGCTCAGGCATGCGATCATTCGCCAAATCGACGCACGATTGCTGGCCGATGATCTAACGATCAAGGCGCGGGCCATAGCGGATGCCGATATGCTGACCGGGATCCCGAACAGACGCGCCATCTTCGAAAAGATCGACCGGCTGATCGAGGAGCGTACGCCATTCTGGCTTGGCATATTCGATCTCGACGGCTTCAAGGGCATCAACGATGTGTACGGCCACTCGATGGGCGACCGCCTGTTGCGCGCCTGCGTCGCGCGGGCTACGGAGCTACATTTCGAAGGGGCTATGATTGGCCGGATCGGTGGTGACGAGTTTGCCGTCGTCCTGATCGGCAACATCAAGGAATCGGAGGTCAGGGCGCTTGCAACCAGTTGGCTAAAGGCGATCACCGCCCCCTATATCATCGATAACCAGGAACTATCGGTCGGAGCTTCCGCGGGCTTCTCGCATTATCCAAACCTGGGAACGGCGAGCACACAGCTATACGAGCAGGCCGACTTCGCTCTTTACAAAGCTAAAGCCCGGTTCCGCGGCCAGTGCATCATTTTCGATACCACCGACAGCAAGGTGATGGAGGACGCGATCGCCATTGAACGGGAATTGCGCGAAGGCGACCTCGAGCAGGAGCTATTCCTGCTGTTCCAGCCACAATACTCGCCAACCAGACAGCGTGTCGTCAGCTTTGAAGCACTTGCCCGCTGGCAAAATCCAAGGCTCGGACTTGTCCGTCCAGACGATTTCATCCGCGTCGCCGAACGCTCTGGCTTCATTCAGAAGGTCACCGCCATCCTGTTCCGCAAGGGCCTGACAGAGTTGAAAAATTGGCCAGACGACATCAGTCTGTCCTTCAACCTGTCAGCACGGGACATTTCGGACCAGACCTTCGTTCTCTGGCTGCTCAGTCACATCATGAAGGAAGAAGTTTCGCCGAGCCGTCTGGAGTTCGAGATCACCGAAACTGCGGTAATGTCTGATCTGACGACGTCCAGCACTGTTCTCGCCAGGTTGAGAAGCAGCGGCTGCCGGGTGGCACTCGATGATTTCGGATCTGGCTATTCGAGCTTCCAGTACCTCGATCAGCTTCCGCTCGACAAGGTCAAGATCGACAGAAGCTTCATCCGCAAGGTCGGCCACAGCCTCACATCGCGCGAAATCGTTGCCGCGATCATTGCCCTATGCACCAAGCTCAACTTGCGCTGCGTGCTCGAAGGCGTCGAGACTGCAGAGGAGATGGCCGTGCTTGCGCCCCTCAAACCGGATCTCGTTCAAGGATACCTCTATGGCCGGCCGATGATCGCTGAGGATGCACGACAGCTTCTACAGAAACAGGATTCGGAGAATTTTGAAACCGCGAGTCAGGCTCAATAATTTCGAACTTGCTGCGGACAATACTCGAGGGCTATCTCAAATTGGCGTTCATCCTTTCACCACTTGCCCACCGCAGTGTCCCTTCCTTGATGACTACCTGTTCTGAACCTCCATCCAGCAGCGTTTCCTGCCTCGGCGGTGTGATATCCTAAGTAGCGCGATGGGCGCAATCGGTGGAAACGCGTAGTCCTCACATTTGAGCAGTCTGGAACCGGTCGTGGTTATGGTCCCGGCATTGGCAAGAGACTGGTATCCGAACCTCGAGTGTGAGTGACGTCAGAGGCGGGACGGAACCCTGAAACGAAAACGGGGCCACGATGATCGTGACCCCAAGTCTTTCGTGCGGACCCCGGCTTCGCTTGCGGTCAAGCCGCGCGACGGGTTCCAGAACCCGTCTTCAATCCGGTCTTGAACTGCGCCATTAGGTGATCCAGCGTGGTGGCCTTTTGGACGAGTTGTTGGATCGCAGCGCTTGACTCCTCAACCATCGCAGCATTCCTCTGCGTGTTCTTGTCGATGTGTCCGACGGCCTGATCGATCTCGGCCAGACCCTCTGCCTGTCTCTTGGCACCGTCGATAATCTTGCAGATCTCGCGGCTGATCGCCTGAACCTCGCCCGCGATCGTGCTCAAAGCCTCGCCAGCCTGGTCGACCAGCGACACCCCGTTTCGCACTTCTTGTCCGGACGCGTTGATAAGGGTCTTGATCTCTTTCACGGCACTGGCGGATCGTTGAGCGAGTTCGCGGACCTCCTGTGCGACGACAGCGAAGCCCTTACCAGCCTCACCGGCACGCGCCGCTTCGACGCCGGCGTTCAGCGCCAGAAGATTGGTCTGGAAGGCAATCTCATCGATGACGCCGATGATGTTTGAAATGGACTGCGACGACTGCTCAATACGGCTCATGGCAGATACCGCGTCAGTGACGATGGTGCCGGAACGCTCCGCGCCTGACCTTGCCTAGAGCACCGGGCTTACGCTGCACCACCGCCAGATAGTGACGCCAGTCATAGATGGTCTGTCCTGGCCGATCATGGGAGCCATCGATGACGCGACGGTGCTCGCAGACGATCTGGCCTTCTGCCGCGACGACAACCCGATCCGGGTAGACCCGGAGGCTTACCGGGCGATTGGCGAAGGATGCCGGAACGCTGTAGCGATTGCGCTCCAGATGCACGAGGCAGGTAGGCGTGACCCGTTTCGTATATTCGACGAACCCGTCGAACGGCCTGGAGAGCGGCATGAGAGCTGGGACTTCCTCGGCCCATATGTCGGCAATAGTGCCACGCATCTGACCGTGGGGCGTCTTGGCCCAGAACTACTTGCAACGCTGCTCGAGCCAGTCGTTCAGGGCCTCCAGTGATGGAAAGCGTGGGATCGGTTGAAAGAAGCGATGACGCGCATCCTGTACGTTCTTCTCTACCTGTCCCTTCTCCCAGCCGGAAGCCGGATTGCAGAACTCGGGCTCGAACACATAATGGCTGGCCATCGCCATGAAGCGGACGTTGAGGTCGCGCTCCTTGCCACGACCGACCTTGTCGATCGCCGTGCGCATGTTGTCGTATATGCCGCGACCAGGAATGCCACCGAAGACACGGAAGGCATGGTTATGGGCATCGAACAGCATCTCGTGCGTCTGCAGGAGGTATGACCGGACGATGAAGGCCCTGGAGTAGCTCAGCTTCGTGTGGGCGATCTGCAGCTTGGTGCGCTCATTGCCAATGATCGCCCAATCTTCCGACCAGTCGAACTGGAAGGCCTCGCCTGGTTCGAACGCCAAGGGCACAAATGTCCCGCGGCCCGTCGTCTGCAATTCCCTCTGACGATCATCGCGCCATTCCCGCGCAAAGGCAGCCACACGATTGTACGACCCCTCGTAGCCGAGGCTGACAAGATCAGCGTGTAGCTGCTTCATCGTCCGCTTCTGCTTGCGGCCTTTCTTAGACTCCGTCTTCAGCCAGGCCGATAGACGATCTGCAAACGGATCAAGCTTGCTCGGCCTCTCCGGCACGTTGAACTTCGGCTCCACGTCGCCGGCGCGCAGATATTTGCGGATGGTATTCCGGGACAAGCCGGTCCTGCGGCAAATCTCCCGGATCGATAGATGCTCTCGAAAATGCCAGCGTCGGATTACGCTCAGTAACGCCATGTCGATCACTCCAGAGCCCCCGCTGAAAACATGCGAGGGACGGTTGAAACATGGGTCAATTCTCAATGGAAATATCGGGCTGCGCCGGGTCAGCTCTCAGTGGAAATCAACACTAGGCGCACGTTATGGACTTCGTAGTCTCCGCTTCGTCGGTTGGAGGTTGTACACTGGAGAGATGATCTTAAAGAGACTGAGTTCAGTTCTGGCGCTGGTTAGAAGCTGTCGATCCGGACGACGGCATCGATCCACCTACTTTCGGTCCGCGTTATTCAAAGGCTTGTGCTTGCGCGGAGGTGCGCCGAACAAGGCTGCGTATTCGCGGCTGAACTGCGAAGCACTTTCATAGCCAACCGCAAAGGCGACGCTTGAGACTGTCCGCGCATCAAGAAGGAGCCTGCGTGCCTCGTGAAGCCGGACCATCTTGTGGTAGGCGCCGGGACTGAGATTGGTCACGGCTTTGAAGCGCCTGTGAAATGTCGTAACTCCCATACCCGCAATATCTGCCATTCTATCGATGCTTATCTTTTCACGGAAGTTGGCCTTGATCCAGTCGATGGCACGCTGAACCTGCACAGTCTGGCCGCCTATACGCAGCGCATCTCGCAGAAGATGGCCCTGCGGACCTTGGCCTATGCGATATAGCAGTTCCCGGGTGTACAGAGGGGCAAGATGCGTTGCATCTGCCGGCGTGTCCATCAAAGCGGTCAGACGCGTCAGGACATCGACACTCGCCCCTGACAGGGAGCCCACGGCGAAGGCAGGGTCCGCTTCCACCGGTAACGCGGGACGCATCTCAAGGGGGCCTTCACGGGCGAGGTCTGGTGACAGCCTGATCTCGATCCCAAGAAAGGGCTCTTCATTCGACGCCTGCAAAACCCGAGCATTCACCGGGACGTCCACCGACAGAATGAGAAAGTGCGCTGCGCCATAGGTGAGCGTTTTGCGGCCAATAGAGAGCTGCTTTTCTCCCTGAAGCACGAAATAGATCATCGGCTCATACATCAGCGCCTCGTAACCGGTCGTTCGCTCGGCCCTGCGAAGAGCGAGGTTCGGGATGAGGTTCGGGAATACCGCGTTTTTGCTTAGCCGGTCAGTTAAATTGCGCAGTTCTGGTAGGCTCATAGCGATGACTAATCACGGAAGATGAATAACAACGGCAGAATTGGCAGGATCGGGCAAGACGATGGCAGGATCTGGCTCATAGGTGCTTCCACATGCCCCCACATCCGTCGGTGTTACCACTGAAGGAGATGAACACCATGACCCATGTTGTTGAAACCCCCGCTTCGGACGAAACACCAAAAATTCTCAAAGGAATTGCCGCACAGATCGGCTACCCGATCCGTGCACCCCTGCTCAAGAGCCCAGAGGACTATGGTCTCAAGTATGACAGGGTTTCCTTTCTCTCGCTTGACGGAGTGCCGCTTGAGGCCTGGTTCATCCCATGCGAGGGATCAGACAAACTCATCATCGCCAATCACCCCCTTTGGTTCAACCGCTATGGTCTGCCTGCCCACCTCGAACCTTGGAAATCGATCGGCGGCCCTCTCAACGCATTCGAGGTAAACTACGTCCCGGACTACAAGATCCTGCACGACGAAGGATATAACGTGCTCGCCTATGACATGCGAAATCTCGGACAGAGCGGCAGCGCCAATGGTGGCATCAGCAGCGGAGGCCGTCTCGAAGCGCGAGATGTTTTGGGATCGATCCAGTATGCCCGAACGGATGCACGACTCAAAGGTATGACCATTGGGCTGTTCAGTCGCTGCCAAGGTTGCAATGCAACGATCTACGCCATGGCAGAGTCTCCTGATACGTTTGAAGGAATTCGCTGCATGGTGGCCCCACAGCCTCTGTCCGTACGCGTGGCCATCGAACAGCTTCTTGCAGCGATGGGACTGGATGAGCACATTGGGATCGTTGAGCAGGAGCTGATGGCGATCAACAGCTTCAGGCTGGACGAGATGTCTCCGGTACCATTCGCAAAACACGTCCGTATCCCAACACTTCTCTATCAGGTGAAGGACGACGCCTTGACAAGGCCGGCCGACATCCAGGGCATGTTTGACAACATCCCCATTCCGGAGAAGGAACTGATATGGATTGAGGGAACTTCGTCACGCTGGGACGGCTACCTATACTTCCAGCGGCAGCCCGACCGCATGATCGAATGGTTCAATCAGCACATGCAGTAAGCGACGTCTGAAGTCTGGCATGCTCCAGCCAGGATCCTGATTGCAAACGGCGCCTAAATGGCCTATCCGCATTATATACAGTCAAGCTGTATATAATGCGGAACCTTGGAGGTCGACAATGTCTGATGAAAACAAGGAAGTGGTTCGCCGCTTCAACATCGAAGTGATCCAAAATGGAAGCGAGGCGGCATTTCACGCCCTGATGTCTCCTGACTTCATAAATCACGCCGCTCCCCCAGGCATGCCGCAGGGTCCTGAGAGCATGTGGAACACGTTTGAGAAGGTGTTGCGTCCTGCGTTGTCGAACCTGAAGGTCGTGATCCATGAGCAGATTGCCGAGGCAGACAAGGTCACCACCCGAAAGACCATTAGCGGAATTCACTCTGGCACTCTGCTCGGCGTTCCGGCGACAGGACGAGAGCTGACTATCAGCGTCATCGACATCGTGCGCATTGAAGGCGGCAGATATGCGGAGCATTGGGGCTTGAACACACTGTCGAACGTGATCGCCACCCTGTCCAAAGGTTGATCGGTCCCGTTAGCACAGCCGCTCGATGATACGGATGGCCGCGTCGAGCGTTTGCCTGTCCTCTTCAGATAGACGCTCCTCGATCCGTTCGGCGATCTGCGCCGTTCGGGCTTGACGGGCGCGGGATAGTCGCGCGCGCCCCTGCTCAGTCAGGAAAAGAAGCTCGCTGCGCCGGTCCGCCGGATTGGGCATCTTACCGACTAGGCTCTCCGTGACTAGCTGACCGACAACCAGCCGCATGCTTTGGTGGCGGACGTTACGAAAGTCGGCCAGTTGCGCAACGCTCAGTGGCCCCTCCCGATCCAAGAGCGAAAGTGTTTCAGACTGCGAGGTTGTCGGTGTCTGTGCCCCGGATCTTATGCCTCGAATGAAGCTGCCGAGCGTGTGGCGGAGAGTTTCGGCAAGCACATGCGCATCTATCGGGTAATCGACGTTCGATTTCTTCATTTTCATTTTGTTGATCCGACTATTCGACAGACTCCCCAACCCTCTGCGACGCACGTGATGATTGCCTGAAGTGGACACTATAGGAACTAACGATTTCTGAGAAGGAACGCAGCCGATCAAAACGCCTTCCGCGACGGTTCACGGATATCTCTGGGCGTGAACTGCTGCGGATAGGGCGCTGGACAGCTCCAGATCTTCGTCACCAATTTTATCATTCCAATTTTCATGGTCTGCACGTTGCAGAAGCGGGAGATTGGTCTTCTGATCTAAGTGACGGTCGTTGATTTTCACTGAGAAGTGACCCGGTGGGGGTGCGGATAAAAAGTTGGACTGCTTCATAAGTTCAGGCCGAGGCTCTGACGATACTCGACCGGGCTGAGCGAGCCTAGCGATATCTTGATGCGCTTCTCGTTGTACCAGCGGATGTAAGCATCCACCTCGGTGACGAACTGTTCGATCGTGATGGTTTTCCAATCTCGTGGATAGAAGAGTTCCGTTTTCAACCGGCCGAAGAAGCCTTCGCATGCAGCGTTGTCTTGTGAGCAGCCCTTCCGGGACATTGAGCGAACCATCTGCGCGTTGCTGATCCGTGTTAGCCAGCCGGGCCAACGATAATGAGCTCCGCGATCGGAATGTATGATTGGCCGGTCCTCCCTGTTGGTCACGGTCCTGATGGCTGCATCCAGCATGGTATTGACGAGACCCGCATCTGGTTGCGTTCCAATCGCGAACTGATTACCATGCCGTCGAAGCAGTCGATGATGGGCGAGAGGCACACCTTCCCGGCCGGGATCTGGAACTCGGTGATATCCGTCAGCCATTTTACGTTCGGCGCTTTTGCATGGAAGTCGCGATTGATCAGGTTCTCGGGCGCCGGGCTGATTTCTCCCAGATATGATCCAAACCGCCGTCGACGCGGCCTGGCGACGACCAACTGCTCTTGCTTCATCAAACGCTGCACAACCTTTTCCGAGATTGTCACGTTCTGCCTGGCCAGCGACGCCTGCAATCGGCGATAGCCGTAGCAGCGACGGTTTGCTTCGAAGATTTCCGCAAGGCTGTGACGAATGGCGGCATACTTGTCTGCCAGACACATGCGGGCACGATGGTAGAAGTAGGAGCTTCGCGCAATTCGAAGCTGGGTCAGCAGTTCTGGCAAGCGATAAACTTCTTTAAGGGCGTCAACCAGCTGTGTCTTCTCCCGATTACTCAGGATCTGCAGATCGACGCCCAGGCCTTTTTTTAGGAGTTCATTAGCCTTCTTCAGGAGATCATGTTCGAGTTGCAACTGGCGGACATCACGCTGGAGGACTTCAAGCTCTCGCTCGAGCTCTTCACGTTCAGCCACCTTGGAGTTTGCTTTGCGGCGTTTCATGGATGATGGGGCCTCATGACCGAGAAGCTGGTTCTTCCAGCTGTACAAGGTCGGCCTTGAGACGCCCAGCCGGTCAGCTACCTGTTGAGCAGTTTCATCTCCACCGCATAGCCCGACGACACCAGCTTGCCGCACACCCTCGCTATAGCCCGGATGCCATGACCGACCGACCATCGATGTTCGCGTCTCCGGAAACGCCTCACGAACCCAAGCGGTCAGTGTTCCTCTTCCAGGATAGCCGAGCGCCCTCATCGTCGCGGAGATGCAACGATCATGGGTGCGAAAGTGCTCGAGTGCGGCCTGCTTTTGGGCCTCCGAGAATTTCGGTGCTCGAGCCACCGCCTGAACACGCAAGTCGCGGTTCTCGACGTACTCCCGGTACCAGCCCTTCAGGGCATTCTTGGTCGGATATCCCAGCTGGCGAATGGTCGCGTTCAGTCGCTTGCCCAGCCTGAGATACAGCTCGACCGCTCGAAGTCTGTCTGCGTGGGAATACATGAACTACCTCCTTGGTGGTCCAAGTTTTCGTCCGCACCCCCGGTATTTCCACCGAGATTTGACCCGCCTTTTAGATATGTTTCGGGTCTTGTGATTTGGTCAAGTCGCTGTTTTTCTCCTTTGTATTTTTTGGTTCGTGGGCGGAGCTGTTTTTGAAGCGAAAGCTATCGTTTCCGGTTTCGAGGATGTGGCAATGATGAGTGAGCCGGTCGAGCAGCGCGGTTGTCATCTTGGCGTCGCCGAATGGCCTGCCCCCATGGGGTGATCCGGTTGGAATGTTAGTGCATGCTTGGCCTGCTGGCCACCGCTGGCGTTGATGCCGGTCCGTTTTGGCGAGGCCAAACAGAGGCTTCGGGAGACGGTGGCCTGTAGCCCAGCGATGAGTGCGGCCGCACGGTGTTGTAGTGACGTCGCCAGTTTTCGATGACGATCTTTGCCTCCTTGAGCGTGTAGAAGATTTCACCGTTGAGCAGTTCGTCACGGAGCTTCGAATTGAAGCTCTCGCAATAGCCGTTTTCCCACGGACTGCCCGGCATGATGTAGGCGGTCTTGGCACCCACCGCCGCGATCCATTCCCGCAATGCCTTGGCGATGAACTCCGGCCCGTAGCATGTTGGGAATAACGTGCAATTGAAGGTTATGGCCGCCTGCGCAGCCCCAATTTGCGCAGCAGGTGGCCATAACCGGGTCTCAGGTCTCTATGGTGGTTTTGCGAACCACACCACAGAGGAGACCGGCTATGGCCAAGGTTGAGCATACTTTGGATGCCCGTGTTCTGGTAGGCATCGACATTTCCAAACACCGGCACGAGATACTGATCGCGGTTCCGGGCAAGATGCGTCGACGGCGCCTGACGATCACCAATAGCACCGATGACTTCCAACGGCTGATTGGGATCTTGCGGGAATACAACATGCCCGTCCGGGTCGGCTTTGAGGCGACCGGCAACTATCATCGCGTCCTGATGTATCACCTCGGTATTGCCGGGTTCGACCTGAAGCTCGTGTCCTCGATTGCTCTAGCCCGTACACGTGAAGCCCTGCACAACAGTTGGGACAAGAACGACCCGAAAGATGCCCAGGTCATTTTGCACATGCTGCAGATCGGCGCAGTGCAGATCTTCCAGGATCCGATGGTGGCCGGCACCAACGACATACAGGAATTGTCCAAGACACACGACGCCGTGTCACGAGCAAAGACCGAACTATGGCACCGCATCCTGACCCACTACCTGCCACTCTATTTCCCGGAAGCCGACCGGTTCCATCGCAGCTCACGAACAGATTGGTTCCTGGCGTTTCTCGAGATGTTCCCTTCTCCGCACATGATCAGCGCCATGACCAAGGAGCAGTTTATCCAGTCCGCTTGGGATGTGGTTGGACGCAAGGTGGAGAAGTCACTCATGTTATCAGATATTTACGAGACAGCGAAAGTGTCTGCCGGGTTGCCTGTGTCGCCGGATTCAGACGCAATCCGTATGTTCCGCATGATGCTGGCCGAGGGGAGAAGCCTGATCCGTCAGCGTAATTCCATCGAAGATCGTGCTGTCGAACTGCTCGGTCATCGACCCGATTATCAGTTGCTGCGCACCATCCCTGGCATCGGCCCAATCAATGCGCTCACCATCCTAGCCGAGACGGGCGATCTGCGCCGGTTCCGTCACCATCGTCAGTTTCTGAAGTTCTGTGGCATGGACCTGGCCACCGTCCAGTCCGGTATGTTTCGTGGTCGAAGCAAGATTTCCAAATATGGTAATGCCCGCTTGCGCCGCACTTTGTGGCTGGCAGGGCAGACTGCGGTCCTGAAGAAGGCCAACAGCTTCCGGGACAAATTCGAGCGCTACATCGCTCAGGATCGCCACAACCCGGATTTACGCCGCAAGGCTTATACGGCCATCGCCGCGAAGATGGCCCGCACCGTTCACGCCGTGATCAAATCCGGCGAACCCTATCGCCCCTTCTTTGAAGGGACGAGCCCAGGCGGAAGGACCCCTCTCTGTAGAGCCGTGGAGGCAGGTTCCTGACCTCGTAGATAATGTTCGGGCCTTCCGCTTGGGATTTAGGATCTCGTCTTAAGGACGGTGAGGGCGGCAACAAGACCGACCCTGTATTTGCTATGGAAGAGACCACATCTTGACGGCGGAGCCCGCCTGGGCAACTATTTTAAGGGTATCCGGTCGCTCGGATGCCCCGTGACCTGACGCCCCGAACTGCGTTTTGTTCCCAAGCTAGGACGTTGTCGGACCGAATATGCGTCGCGACGCCGCGCAGGATGAACAGGTCGGAAAGAACGTCGATGACATCGACGGCCTTCAGCTTTCTCTCGACCCTGATGGCAATGCATTCGCGCGTGAACTCGTCGATCACATTGAGCATGCGGATTTTCCTGCCATTGTGTGTGCGATCCTCGACGAAGTCGTAGGACCAGACATGGTTTGGATATTCCGGCCGAAGCCGGACACACGAGCTGTCGTTCAACCACAGCCGACCGCGTTTGGGTTGCCTGTGCGGCTCCTTCAGCCCCTCCCGCCGCCAGATGCGTTCGACCCGCTTGACGTTCACGATCCAGCCAGCCTGGTGCAGCATCGCAGTGATGCGACGATAACCATAGCGGCCATACTGGAGAGCGAGCGCCGTGATGTCGGCGGTCAACGCTGCTTCGTCATCCGGGGTCTTGGCGATCTTGCGCTGCGTCGAACGATGCTGACCGAGAACTCGGCAGGCCCGTCTCTCGGACACGCCCAGTTCCTCGATGACATGATCCACGCAGGCGCGGCGGCGGGCGGGGCTTAGAAGTTTCCCTTGGCGGCCTCGGCAAGGATCATCTTGTCCAGCGTGAGATCGGAAACGGCACGCCGGAGCCGGGCATTCTCGGCCTCCAGCTCTCTCAACCGCTTCACCTGGTCACCCTTCAAGCCGCCGTATTCAGACCGCCACCGGTAGTATGTAACTTCCGTCACGCCTATCGACCGGATCGCCTCCGCCATCGATTTTCCCTGCGCATTCAACACGTCAACCTGACGGAGCTTCGTGACGATCTCTTCTGCCTTGTGTCTTTTCCCTGCCATTTCAATGTCCTTCCTCGGCTCAATAGCCATACTTCAAGAAGGATCACTTTTCAGGGGGCAGACCAGGTGGAGACCTTGGTTACATAAGCATCTTGTCTCGGCGGGGTGAAGCTTTGGAGGGTGATACGCCGCTTTGCCAGCGGTCACGCGTATGCAAAATTTCCAAGTCATCAGATGGCGGCGGCTCGCGGAACTGGAAGGCGATGACGTCCTCGATCGAACCATGAAGCCAGCGGTCGTATTCGTCCGGATTGAGCAAAACCGGCATCCGGTCATTGAACGGCCTGATCTTCTCGTTGGCGGTCATGGTCATGCCGGCGAACACGGGGCCGAAGTCCGGGGTGTTCTTGCAGAAACCCGCCCAGGCCATCAGAGGCTGCCGGTTCCTCGAAAACCACGATCGGGTTTTTGACCCTTTGACACCGTCGGGATTTGCAAAATGCGTCAAGGGTATGAGGCACCGGTATCTTGGATCGACGACGATTCGATCCCAGAGCGGATTGGTGAGATCGGCAACGAGGCCTATTCGGCTCGGGGGCTCGCCCTCACGCCGCATGTCACGAGTTTGCCGCGGAAAGCCCCAAGGGATCGACTTCAACAGCCTTAACCCATCTTTCTCAAGGACGATTAGTCCGGGAGTGCCTTCGACAGTTTCGCTCGGCACCTCAATAGCCGGCGCCATGTCGACCGCGAAATGGGCAACAATCTCGTCCAGGCTTTTGGTGACTGCAAACAGGCGCGACACACAGGTCTCCTCAGTGGAAGTTTCTGGATTTGATTTTTAGATTATCGATATGGAGATCGGGGATATAGATCTCGCGCGCTTGCACGACGGGCTTGGGATTGTCCCGTGGATCCGGTCCTCCTCCGTGCTTGACCTGATCGCCACGACCATGGGGAAGCGGAAAGTCGCCGAGGCCGCCGTCGCGGTTCCCCACGCTTGCCAGGTCGGAGGAGAAATCGAACAGGCGCTGGGCAACAAGGTGAACAACCTCGCCTTCCCGTTGAATGCGTCCGTTGATGGCCATCATGCTCGCCGTCATTAGGACCCGCCGCTGACGTTCGAACAACGATGGCCAGACGACGGCATTGACGATGCCCGTCTCGTCTTCCAGCGTGAGGAACATGACGCCCTTCGCCGATCCCGGCCGCTGTCGCACGAGAACAAGGCCGGCCGTCCAAAGCCATCTCCCATCACGTTGTCCCATCGCCTCAGCGCAGGTGACGATCCCCTTGCGGTCGAGATCCTTTCGGAGAAACGATACCGGGTGGGCTCGCAGGGTGAGACCGGTGTGTGAGTAGTCCTCGACCACTTTCCTGCCCTCGGTCATCGACTTCAACGCTACTTCAGGCTCCTGCATCTCGGCGATCACCTTGGCTTCGCGCTCAGCGGCGGCCGCCCAGAGTTCCAGGGGTTCATCCCGAAGCGCCTTGATATCCCAAAGAGCCTGCCGCCGTTCCAATTGCAGCGACGGCAGAAAAGCATCAGCTTCGGCCAGCTTGACCAACGAAGACGGAGATACGCCGGAACGCCGCCACATGTCATCGGCCGAGACGAACGGCTGTTCGGCTCGCGCCAGGATAATGCGTGCGGCGTCGTTGGTCGGCAGGCCCTTGACGACGCGCATGCCGAGACGAACAGCAAACCGGTCGGAATTGCCGATCCGCTCCATCGTGCAGTCCCAACGCGAGCGGTTCACACAGACGGGTCGGACTTCCACACCATGGTTTCGAGCATCCTGGACGATCTGCGCAACACTGTAGAAACCCATCGGCTGGCTATTGAGCAACGCAGCACAAAAGACATCGGGGTGATGACATTTCACCCAAGAGCTCGCATAGGCGATCAGCGCAAAGCTTGCGGCGTGGCTTTCCGGAAAGCCATAGGAGCCAAAGCCTTCGAGCTGCGTGAATGTTTTTTCCGCGAATTCGCGGGTGTAGCCGTTCTTGACCATGCCCTCGACGAGCTTGTCCTTGAACTTCGACACCCCGCCCGTGAACTTGAACGTCGCCATCGCGCGCCTGAGCTGGTCGGCCTCGCCTGCCGTGAATCCGGCGCAGGTCATTGCGACCTTCATTGCGCTCTCCTGAAACAGCGGTACGCCGAGCGTCTTGCCAAGGACGGCCTCAAGCTCGGGCGTCGGGTACTCTACCTTCTCCTTGCCTTCGCGCCGCCTCAAATACGGATGCACCATATCCCCCTGGATGGGTCCCGGCCGAACGATGGCCACCTGCACGACGAGATCATAAAACGTCCGAGGTTTCAGGCGGGGCAGCATCGCCATCTGGGCGCGGCTTTCGATCTGGAACGTGCCGAGCGTATCGGCCTTGCGGATCATCGCGTAGGTGGCCGGGTCCTCCTGCTCGATATCCGCCAAGCCCATGGGGATATTCTTATGATCCCGCAGCAGTTCGAACGACTTCGCCATGCAGGTCAGCATGCCGAGCGCGAGCACGTCGACCTTCATGAATTTCAGCGCCTCGATGTCGTCCTTGTCCCATTCCACCACCTGGCGGTCCTTCATGGTCGCCGGTTCGATCGGCACCAGATCATCGAGCCGATCCTGGGTCAGAACGAAACCGCCCGGATGCTGGCCGAGGTGCCGGGGCGCTCCCATCAGTTGAGCAGACAGATCCAGCGCCAGCTTCAGGCGGTAGTCGGCCGTATTCATGTTGTTGTCTATGAGCTGTTTTTCGCCGACACCTTCCGACCAGCCCCAGACGCCCGACGAAAGCTGCGTGATCAGGTCTTCCGGCAGTCCCAAGGCTTTACCGACATCACGCAGCGCGCCCTTGGCCCGGTAGCGGGTGACGGTGGAACAGAGCGCCGAGCGGGACCGTCCATAGGTCTCGTAGATCCACTGGATGACCTCCTCGCGGCGGGCATGCTCGAAGTCGACGTCGATATCGGGCGGCTCGTCCCGCTCCATCGAAACGAACCGCTCGAACAGCAGGTCACCGGTTTCCGGGTTGATGCTGGTGATGCCGAGGCAGTAGCAGACCGCCGAATTGGCCGCCGATCCCCGGCCCTGGCAGAGAATGCCTTTCGACCGTGCAAACCGGACGATGCTATAGACGGTCAGGAAGTACGGGGCGTATTTCATCACCCGGATGAGTTCGAGCTCATGCAGGATCGCCTTGCGGACCTTGTCGGGGATCCCCTCGGGGTATCGGCTTGCAGCGCCCTCCCAGGCGAATTTCGTCAGTGACTGCTGCGCATCGAGCCCTAGCACAAGGGCCTCTTCCGGGTACTGATATTGCAGCTCGCTCATGTCGAAACGACAGCGGTCGACGATTTCGCGCGTTCGTGCCAACGCTTCGGGGTACTCGGAAAACAGCCGGTGCATTTCTTCCGGCGCTTTCAGAAAACGATCGGCATGCCGCTCGCGATCGAAGCCGACGCTGTCGATCGTGGTGCGGTTGCGGATGCAGGTGACGATGTCCTGCAGCTGCCGGCGGCTGGGGTCATGAAACAAAACGTCGTTGGTGATGACCGTCTTTACCTTGTGGCGAATGGCGAGGTTAGACAGATTGTGAAGCCGCAATCGATCGTTCGGGCGACGGCGCAGGCAGAGTGAGACATAGGCCCTGTCGCCGAAAATCGCAGCGATTTTCCTGAGCTGACCTGCAGTGGTCTCGTCTGCCTCATCCGGGACAAGAATCGCAATCAGGCCGCCGCTATAGGCTTCCACGTCCGACAGATCGAGGATGCACTTGCCCTTGCCGCCCCGGCTCTTGCCAAGCGATAGCAGGCGGGTCAGCCGCGAATAGGCTGGCCGATCGGTGGGGTAGACCAGGATAGACATACCGTCGGAGAGATCGAGTCGACAGCCGACGACCAATCTCACGCCTGTGGTCTTTGCCGCCTCCCATGCCCGCACGATCCCGGCAAGCGAATTGCGATCGACCACACCCAAAGCGTCAATGCCAAGCGCGGCCGCGGTGGCAAACAGTTCCTCCGCGGAACTGGCACCGCGTAGAAACGAGAAATGCGTGGTGACCTGAAGCTCGGCATATCTCATCCGAACACCCCATGCAGGAACCACAGGTGCGAGCCGGTGTCGGCGTCCACCCCTTCGCCGGCGCGGTAGACCCAGTAGCGTTCACCCACCTCGTCCTCGACGACGAAGTAATCCCGCACAGCAGCGTGTTCTCTCGGACGAAGCCACCACTCGACGAATATCCGCTCCGGCCCGTCCGCGCGCTTCACCCGACGGCGCTTTCCGCGCCAGGTGAAGACGGCCGGCGGCTGGTCGGGAAGTAGAGCGGTGACGTCGATCCGTTCCGGGTTCGCCAGTAACCGCGACGGCCTCGGCCATCTGGCAGCCCATGTCGCTCCGGTTTCGTCGGCCGTCGGGCCGATGCGCATCACCGACCGTTCGGGAACGTCGGAGGCAACGGGCGTAACCCTGTATAGACGCTGACCGCGGTTGCCGAGAATGTCGACAAGCGGTGTCACGTCAACCACGGCTTCTTCGATCAGAGAGGATGCGGCCTGCCGCTCCTCGAGTGGCTCTGCCATGATGGCGACAAGCACCAGGCGTTCGATGCCGAAACCCGGGTCGATCTTTTCGATGCGGTCGCAGAGCAGCTTTGACAGCCGGGCGGGGTCACGCACCGGTTTTGCCAATCCGGCTCGAATGCACTGGCGGGTGTTGTCGACACGATGGATGACGAGATCAGAACGCCTGACGCCGAGCCCGCGTGTCTCAAGCTTGGCGGTGAGTTCCGCGACCAGTCGGCGCACATATTTGGCGATCGTCTCCGCCGCGCCGATCGGCTCCTGAAAGTTCTTCGCTGCCTCGACAAGCTCCGGAGTGCGCAACGGTTCGATGGGTTCCGCCATTCGCCCAAAGAGCTGATCCAGCCGCCGGCCAACCTCGGGACCGTATCGCAGCGTCACGGGCGCGCGCGGCATTGCGGAGAGTTCACCGACCGTCTCGACGCCCATCACCCGCATTCCATGGATGGTGTCTGGTGGAAGACGCAGACAGTGGATCGGCAAGCCAGTCACCGCTTTCGCAACACCGCCGACTGGAACAACCGTCGTTTCCGCCGACGTCAAGCGGGTGATCGCATGCGCTGCTCCCCATGTATCGGCAACGGCGGCACGTGCGGTAAGGCCCCGTGCTCGCAAGCCGTTGACCAACCCCGAGATCAGCAGATGTTCGCCACCCTGAAGGTGATCGGCGCCTTCCGTGTCCATGACGATCCCGTCAGTGCCGTCGACGGCAACGACAGGGCTGTATTGCCGCAGCGCCCACAGCGCGAGGCGCTCAAGGGCAGCGGCGTCGGCGGCAGGATCGGCATCGATCATCGTTAGATTGGCGACGATGGCTTGGGCTTTGCTCGCCGGCATGCCGAGCTTGAGGCCGAGTTTGCGGGCGGCGGTATCCGCCGCCGAGATCCAGCGCTTCGAGCCCGATTTTGAAATGACGACGAGCGGCTGATCAGCTGGCACGGCTCCCCCTCCATGTCGCCGTATCCGGTCTGTTGACAGAGTGGGGAAGTAGACACACACGACCCTTGGCATCACAGGCTCCTATTTCAAACTCAGCACACTCGCCTGCTTTCACGCGCATCAATTCCAACAGCCATCGAGCACGGCCGACCCCTGCCACTGGCAGTTCCTCCGACGGAAGCACGCTCACCCTCCACCGTGTCGTCGAGGCCGTCGGATTGCCGAAGTCCGACGCTTCCGTCTGCCGCCGCCACCTGCGGACAACGAGCCCCATGGTTCCTGTCTTTTCGGCAGCCAACTGCAGCCGCCGGGATGCCACCATCGGCAATCGCACCAGCTCCCCGACCACGGCCGCCAGTCCGCCGAAGGAAAGCCCTTCTTCCATGGAAGCCAGCACATCCTCCTCCTTGTCGCCTTCGCAGTAGATCACGCGGTCGGGATGTAGGCCGGCCTGGGCGATGGCGGGGAAAAACAGGTCAGGTCTCGTCAGGCACCAGAGCACCTTGCCTTTCGAGCGCGCGGCAATGCCGGCGGCGAACAACGCGGCCGCCGCGCCGTCCACAGTGCCAGAACCGCCGCCGGCGACCTCGTGAAGAGCGCCATATGATAGCCCACCGCCAGGCAATCGCTCGTCCATCTCGCGAACGCCGAAGGGCAGCACAATGGCTTTCTTCGCCGCACTGCCCTCCAGGTAGGCGATGCGGTCTCTCAGCTCCTCGATGACCCGAGGATTATGGGCGCGCGACATCGTTCACGGACCTCCTCAGCTCGCGTTGCACGGGACTTCATGTCCCCGGAAAATTGTTGGTGTTCTTCTTTTGTTCCGTATCCGTGAAGGAGTCAAGCCGGTCTTATCGAGCTTATTTAGGCTCCGCTAAAGCGCTGCGGGCGAAATGATGAAACGAATCAGGAGCCTAGGCTGCGGGAGCCAAGTGACTCCACCGCCTCATTTTTTTCCGCGTTTTGCACAAGGACCTGAAACATGCCGCGGCTTGATAGCGGCCCAAACGAAAAAGCCTGCCGCGGGAGGAGGTGCGGCAGGCTTTCCGAAAATAACCGAACAGCAACTGGGAGGACGAGTGTTGCTGTTCCCGCAAACGCCCTTGGGAGGAGGAGTAGGACGTCTGCCTATCGAACCGACGCGGGAGGAGGTGCATCGCTTCGATAGACACATCATACGCGTTAGAGCCGCCTATTAAATAGACTTTGATGCACCGCAGTTATGCCAAGAGCGCATATCACTCCCGTCGAGGCCCGGTCAGTCATTCAGAGTCGAACGCGCTCCTTGGCCAACTCCATGGAACAAAACGACAATCTGGGGCCTCTTGCCTCTTGAGTCGCGTACTGTGTCAACCGGACGTGACAGGAGGCGGATTTGTACCGGGGACTGCCATGGCCAACGACAAGCTCTCGACATACAAGCAAAAGCGCGATTTTCAGAAGACGCAGGAGCCGAGCGGCGCAGCGAAGCTGAAGCCATCGAACCGCAGGCGCTTCGTCATCCAGAAACACGATGCCACGCGGCTGCATTATGATTTGCGGCTCGAACTCGATGGTGTCTTCAAGTCGTGGGCGGTGACGAAGGGGCCTTCGCTCGATCCGCACGACAAGCGGTTGGCCGTCGAGGTCGAGGACCACCCGCTCGACTACGGTGATTTCGAGGGCACTATCCCGAAGGGACAGTATGGCGGCGGCACGGTGATGCTCTGGGACCGCGGCTACTGGGAGCCCGAAGGCAGCAAGACGCCGGAGCAGGCTCTCGCCAAAGGCGATTTCAAATTCACCCTGGAAGGCGAGCGGCTGCATGGTAGCTTCGTGCTGGTGCGGATGCGCAACGACCGTGACGGCGGCAAGCGGACCAATTGGCTGCTGATCAAGCATCACGACGATTTCTCGGTCGAGGAAAATGGCGCGGCTGTCCTCGAGGACAACGCAACGTCGGTCGCCTCCGGTCGAACCATGGAGGCGATCGCCGCCGGCAAGGGCCGGAAGCCGAAGCCGTTTATGGCCCAGAGCGGCGACGTTCAGGCGGATGCCGTCTGGGACAGCAACCACGGCCTTGCTGCGGACGAACGCAAAGCCGAAACCAAAACGAAAGGGAAATCAGGCCCAGCCAAAGCTGCCAAGCCAACGAAGTCCGCAATGCCCGACTTCATCGCCCCGCAGCTGTGCGCAACGCTGGAACGGCCGCCCTCGACCGACGGCTGGATCCACGAGATCAAGTTCGACGGCTATCGCATCCAGGCCCGCATCGAAAACGGCGAGGTGACGCTCAAGACCAGAAAGGGCTTGGACTGGACGGCAAAATATCCAGCGATCGCGACATCGTTTGCAAACCTGCCGGATGCCATGATCGACGGCGAGATCTGCGCCCTCGACGAAAACGGTGCCCCGGACTTCGCCGCACTTCAGGCGGCTCTCTCCGAAGGAAAGACCGACGCGCTGGTCTACTTTGCTTTCGACCTGCTGTTTCAGGGCGATGAAGACCTGCGGCAACTGCCGCTGACCGAGCGGAAGGAACGGCTGCAGAAATTACTGGATGATGCCGGCGAGGATCCACGCCTGCGTTTCGTCGAGCATTTCGAGACCGGTGGCGACGCCGTCCTGAAGTCGGCATGCAAGCTCTCGCTGGAAGGTATCGTCTCGAAGCAGGCGGACGCCCCTTATCAATCGGGCCGCACCGAGACCTGGGCGAAGTCCAAATGCCGCGCCGGCCATGAAGTCGTCATCGGTGCCTATGCCACGACCAACGGCAAGTTCCGCTCGTTGCTGGTCGGCGTCAACCGCGGCAGCCATTTTGTCTATGTCGGCCGTGTCGGCACGGGCTACGGCGCTGGTAAGGTCGGTGTGCTGCTTCCCAAACTGCGCGCGCTGGAAACGGCCAAGTCCCCGTTTACGGGGATTGGGGCGCCGAAAAACGATCCCAACGTCGTCTGGGTGAAGCCGGAACTGGTCGCGGAGATTGAGTTCGCCGGTTGGACAGCGGATGGGTTGGTGCGTCAGGCGGCCTTCAAGGGATTGCGCGAGGACAAGCCGGCGGCCGAAGTCGAGGCGGAAAATCCGGCATCGCCGGCAAGAACCGACACCCCGACGCCGGCCGCGACAAAGCCATCAAGGCCGGCGCGCGGCAAGAACGCCAAGGCCGAGGTGATGGGCGTGATGATCTCCAGCCCGGACAAGCCCCTCTGGCCGGACGCCAATGACGGAGAGCCGGTTACCAAGGAAGATCTGGCCCGCTATCATGAAGCCGTCGGTCCATGGCTGATCGACCATATCAAGGGGCGGCCATGCTCGATCATCCGAACGCCGGATGGCATTGGCGGCGAGCAATTCTTCCAGCGGCATGCGATGCCAGGAACATCGAACTTGCTCGAACTGGTGAAAGTGTTCGGCGACAAGAAACCCTATCTGCAGATCGATCGGGTTGAGGGCCTCGCCGCCATCGCCCAGATCGGCGGCGTCGAGCTGCATCCCTGGAATTGCGAACCCGGCCAACCGGAAGTGCCCGGTCGCCTCGTCTTCGACCTTGATCCCGGTCCGGACGTCCCCTTCTCCACCGTGGTCGAAGCCGCCCGCGAGATGCGTGACCGGCTGGAGGAAGTTGGGCTCGTCAGCTTTTGCAAGACCACCGGTGGCAAGGGTCTGCACGTCGTCACGCCGCTGGCGGTAGCGAAGGGGAAGAAGCTGACCTGGCCGGAGGCAAAAGGGTTTGCCCACGATGTCTGCCTGCAGATGGCCCGCGAGAACCCTGAGCTTTATCTGATCAAGATGGCCAAGAACCAGCGCAACGGCCGGATCTTCCTCGACTACCTCCGCAACGATCGGATGGCGACTGCCGTCGCTCCACTGTCGCCGCGTGCCCGTCCCGGCGCCACCGTATCAATGCCGCTCACCTGGAGCCAGGTGAAGACGGATCTCGATCCGAAACGCTTCACCATCCGCACCGTGCCGGCACTGCTGGCGAAGACGAGCGCCTGGCAGGATTACTGTGACGGACAGCGCTCGCTGGAGCAGGCGATTAAACGCCTGGCAAAGTCGATGAAACAGGCCGCATAAGATCGCCGGGACCTAAGAACCGTAGCGCCGATCAAGTTCTCTGAAGGCAGCCTGAATCTCGTCGATGGAAACGGGCTCCGGTGTTCCAGGCAGATGGCGGAATGCCGGCTTCGAGTCGATCGCATAGAAGTCAGAAGCCCATGCCGCCAGGACGGCCCGTTTGTCGTCCATGGAGAGTGCGGCCGCTTTCACCACGTCGACCGGTCGCTCAATCTGCATGCCCTGCAGCAGGATCGTCGGACCAGTCGCAGCGGCACAACTTGCGGCCTGCTGCAACATCTCGTGCATGTCGGCCTCCTTAGCGAACGTGCGGCTCTTTGTCGTGCCTACGACGGCAGGCGACGACCACGTCGGTTTCCGGCGCAAGCAGATCGTGTTTCGCAGCAAAGGCAGCGAACAGGCCGCGCGCGGTCTCGGCTTCAATCTCTCCGCGAAGGGCCGCCTGACATGCCTTCAGGGCAATGGAATGCGCCGTGTCCCCAGATGAGGCCGGCCAATCGGCAAGGTGCCGGTAGGCGTCCATGACGGTGTGCACCTTGGTCGGAAAGCCAAGGCCGACGAGGATAGTAACAGGTTGTCTGAACATGTCGGGTTTCATCGCTCTCTCCTTCCCAACCCGGAATGCCGACGGGCGCCAGCGCGGTGGCGCCCTGATCTATTGAACAGGCCTGGAAATCAGGCGGCTTTCTGCGCTTCGATCTGCGCCGGGGCGATCTTTTGCGAGAGAGCCGGGTTGGTCTGTATGTCGATCTTGCGCGGTTTCAAAGCCTCGGGAATTTCACGCACGAGATCGATCGATAGCAGTCCGTTCTGCAGATCGGCGCCGTTCACCCGGACATGGTCGGCAAGTTCGAAACGGTGCTCGAACGGCCGGCCGGCAATGCCACGATGCAGGTAGGCGTCATTGGCGGTCTCCTGCTTCTTGCCGGTGACGGTCAGAAGGTTGGACTGGAAGGTGACGTCGAGATCTTCCTGAGAAAAGCCGGCAACCGCGATCGAGATGCGGTAGCTATCGTCACCAGTCTTGACGATGTCATAAGGCGGCCAGTCACTGATCGAACGGGCCCGCTGGGCGTTTTCGAGAAGATTGAAGACCCGGTCGAAGCCGACGGTCGAGCGGAACAGGGGTGCGTAGTCATAAGATGTTGCCATAGCCATATCCTCCTTGAAGCAACATGGGTACGGAAGCGCCGAAAGACGGCGCTCCCAGCAAGGCCAGCCCTGTCTTCAGCAGCTGGCGGCAATCGATTTGGTTTTCGAGAATTTCGGATTCAAGAGAGCCGGCGGAAAAATTTAATGCCTGGCTGACCGGTCAGTCGAGCTCGTAGACCGCAGCATTGTCCTGGATCTCACGCAGCCCTTTGTAGGATGCATGTCGCAGATTGCCGTCGTCGGTCCAGCCGCGGAATTCAATCTCGGCGATCAGCGTCGGCTGCGCGAAGACGTAATTCTTGCCTTTGAGCGGAACGACCGGCGTCCTCGTCTTCAGCGTGTCGAGCGTCTTCTTCAGATACGCCGCGTCCTTTTCCTTGAAGCCCGTGCCGACTTCGCCGACATAGATCCAGTCGTGGCCGCGCCGGGCGGCAAGCAGCAGGCTGCCGATCCCGCCTCGGGCGGTGGCGGAGTGCTCGTAGCCGACGATCATGAAGCTCTCACTCTGAATACATTTGATCTTCAGCCAGTCGCCAGTCCTGCCCGAGCGGTATGGACGGTCGCGGTGCTTGGCGATGATACCTTCCAAGCCGAGCGTGCGGGCGTTCTCCAGGAGCTCGGCCCCATCACCCTGCACCTCCTCGGAAAGCTGTATCGCGCCAACGGCTCCGTCGAGCAGGTCGGTCAGGAGGTGGCGGCGGACCGACAGTTCGGTATTCGTCAGATCGTGCCCGTCGAAGTATAAGAGGTCGAAGGCGAAGAGGATGGATTCGTCTGAAGCGCGCTTGCCGCCGCGCCCGCCGAGCGAGCGCTGCAAAGCTCCGAAGTCGGATCGTCCTTCACTGTTCAGCACAACAGCTTCGCCATCCAGAATTGCGGTCCCGACCCCGAGCTCTCTGGCAGCTGCCGCAATCGCGGGAAACCGATGCGTCCAGTCATGGCCGCCGCGCGTGATGATCCGCACACCTTTCGGCTCGATGTGGATCGCGAGCCTATAGCCATCCCACTTGATCTCGTAGGCCCAATCCGGTCCGACCGGTGGCGTCGATTTCAGTAAGGCCAGGCATGGCTCGACCCGGTGTGGCATTGGATCGAACGGAAGGTTCGGCTGGGCCGGGTCGCGCTTTCGGCGCGGCTGCGATTTGGCGGTAAGACTGTTGTCCTGCAGCAGTGGCTTCGCGGGTCTTTTCATTTGCTGGACCGGGTCTCGGCCGCGACCGACTTCTTCAAAGCATCCATGATGTTGATGACGTTGTTCGGTGCGGGCGCCGAGGCCGGTGCTTTCGCCTTGGTCCTTGAGGTCTTCTTCAGCGCCTTCTTCTTGTCCGCAATGATGTCGAGCAACCGATCCTGCACGGGATCGATGACCATCTTGGGGTTCCAGTGCTGGGTCTGTTTTTTGATCAATTGCTGCACAAGGGGCATCATTTCGCTGTCCGCTGTCTCGTCGTCGTCGATCCCGGCAAAATAGGCATCCTCGTCACGGACTTCATCCCCATAGCGTAGCGTCCAGAGGACGATACCCTTTCCACGTGGCTCCAGCATGACGGCGCGTTCCCGGCGAGAAATTACCAGCCGTGAAATGCCGGCCATGTCCTGCGCCTCCATCGCATCGCGGATGACGGAGAAGGCCTCCTGCCCGACGGGATCGTTGGGCGACAGGTAATAGGGGGTGTCGAGCCAGATCCATTCGACACTGTCTCGCGGTGTAAAGGTCGAGATGTCGATCGTCTTGGTGCTGTCGAGCGCGACGTTCTCCAGCTCGTCGTCTTCCAAGATGATGTAGTCGTTCTCACCACGCTGGTAACCCTTGACCTCGTCCTCGTCTTTCACCTCCTTGCCGGTGACAGAATCCACATAGTGGCTGACGACGCGGTTCTGGGTCTCGCGGTTGAGTGTGTGAAAGCGAACTTTTTCGCTCTCGGAGGTCGCCGGCATCATCTGCACCGGGCAGGTGACGAGCGAGAGCTTCAGATAGCCTTTCCAATAGGGGCGAACTGCCATGGTCTCCTCCGATCAACCAGCGCGGCGGGCTTGCGACGCCGTGGACTTGGTTTTGGCAGCGGCGGGCTTTGCCGCCTTCTGACGCGACGTGCCCTCGTTGGCGTTGGCCGCCGTCCGCTTCGGTTCGGCCTTATTTCCACCAATGCCAGCGCTCTCCCGAAGCGCCTGCAGGAGGTCGCTAGGTTTCGAGGCGGGTGGCGCCTTCTTCTTCGGAAGCGCCCTGCCCTCGATCTTGGCCTTCACCAGTTCGGCGACGGCAGCTTCGTAGCGATCGTCGAAGGTGCTGGCGTCGAAGCTGCCCTTCTTGGTGCCGATGATGTGCTCTGCGAGCTCAAGCATTTCGCCTTCGATCTTCAGGTCTGGCAGTTCCTCGAACGCCTCTTCGGAGGAGCGCACCTCGTAGTCGAAGTTGAGGGTGGTGGCGATCAGCCCTTTGCCGTGCGGCCGGATGAGAACTGTACGCACACGGCGGAAGAGGACCGTGCGAGCGATCGCGGCAACCTTGGCTTTTTTCATGCCGTCGCGCAAAAGCACAAAGGCATCCGTGCCCATCTTGTCCGGCGCCAGATAGTACGGCTTGTCGAAATAGACCCCATCGATCTCGTTGCAGGGGATGAAAGCATCGATCTTCAGCGTCTTGTCGCTGTCGGGAACCGCGGCCGCCACTTCCTCGGGCTCGAGGATGATGTATTGGCCGTTTTCGATCTCGTAGCCCTTGACCTGATCGTCCCGTTCGACGGGATCGCCGGTCTCGCTGTCGACGAACTCACGCCTCACCCGGTTGCCCGTCTTGCGGTTCAACGTGTTGAAGGCGATGCGTTCCGAAGAGGAGGCCGCGGTATAGAGCGCCACCGGGCACGACACCTCTCCGAATTTGATGAAGCCTTTCCAATTCGCTCTTGGGGCAACCATGACGCAAAACTCCTCACGCAACTTAAGCGATTCAAGCGAATCAGAATGTAATTGTTCCGAGTCGAAACGAATCATTTTTCAAGGACTTAGAACAATTCGCGCCGCTCGTTTTGCGAGTCCGGGTTAGGCTATTAATTCCGGTGCATCTTTTCGTGGCCAAGCGCGTTTCTTCCTGGAACAACCCTGAAGGAGTCCTGACATGAGCAAGCGCGAACTGATCGATACCGGAACCGACAAGCGGTATGTCCGCCGTGACAAGGAAGGAAAGTTCAAGGAGAGCGTCGACGTCTCGCGGTCGCTGTCCGCTGACGCTCGCCACGACGCCAAGCATGATGCCAAACCCGGTCAGGGCGACAAGGGTGATCGCAAGCACTGACGGAAGCGCTTAGTGAAGCTCGCCACCTATAACGTCAACGGCATCAACGGCCGGCTCGACGTCCTGCTGCGGTGGCTCGCCGAGGCGAAGCCTGATGTCGTGTGCCTGCAGGAGCTGAAGGCGCCGGACGAGAAGTTTCCGCGCCGTGAGATCGAGCGCGCCGGCTATGGCGCCATCTGGCACGGTCAAAAATCCTGGAATGGCGTTGCTATCCTTGCCCGAGATCAGGAGCCGCGCGAGACCCGTCGTGGGCTTCCGGGCGATCCTGATGATAGCCATAGCCGTTATATCGAGGCTGCCATCGACGGGATCGTCGTCGGCTGCCTTTATCTTCCGAACGGCAATCCGGCACCAGGGCCGAAGTTCGACTACAAACTCCGCTGGTTCGAGCGGCTGCATTCCTATGCGGCAGAGCTGTTCGAACTCGATGTGCCGGTCGCCCTGGTCGGAGACTTCAACGTCATGCCGACCGATCTCGATGTCTACAAGCCGGAGCGTTGGCGCGACGATGCCCTGTTTCGGCCGGAAGTACGGGCAGCCTATGGCGAGCTGATTGCCATGGGCTGGACGGACGCTGTTCGGCTGCTGCATCCGGAAGAGCGGATCTATACGTTCTGGAAGTATTTCCGTAATGCCTTCACCCGCGATGCCGGCCTTCGTATCGACCATTTCCTGCTCAGTCCCTCGCTACGGGAGCGACTGCAGACCTGCGGCGTCGACAAGTTCGCGCGCGCATGGGAGCACACCAGCGACCATGCCCCAGTCTGGATTGAACTGGATGATGGATAGCATATCTCAGAGATACGAGGCGCCGTTACCCGGCGCACCATTCTAGGTGATAGCCGTTGGCGAAAAAATGGGAGAGTCGTGATGCCCGGTCAATCAGAATTCGACGCCGTAGAGTTCGCGGATCGCTTGGGGGCGATGACGGACGAGGAAGTGTTTGCAATGATGCAGAAGCTTGAAGAGGCAAGCGAGAGCATCGCTCTCTAAAATCGCGACGGCAGCGATGTATTCGCTCAGATCGCGATGGTGGAGACGGCTATAGAGGAACGCTTCCCCGGCCAGCTGCTGGCACCGTATAGGGACTGGAAGCAACGCCGGATTGGTGCCTGATCGAGAGGGCTGTTCATGACCGCGAAAAGTCCGGAACGACTGTTTCAGCTACTGGATGATGTTGTCGCTGAGATCATCGATCGTTTCGCAAGTGAGGGCTATGGAACGGCACGTGTCATAGAGACGCTGCATGACGTTCTGGCAAAGCGACAACTCGCCTATGATCGTGATCCTGATCCGGCGGACGAACCGATAGAGGAGCCTTCCAACGATTGGCCCGGCGCCGATAGGACATCAAACAGAGGCGAAGGGCCGTGACCATGCAAAACACGGTAGACCATCCGGCGGCCGGGGAGATGCTACGTAGCCTCACGCGGACGCAAGAAGAAGCGCTGAGAGCAATCGCATTTTTTCGGCGGCAAAGAAATGTCGGCCGCGGTTGGCTCGTGGGTGACAAGCGGCTGTCGGAGAAGCTCGTCGAGCGGCTGGAAAAGATGGAGCTGGTCGAGGAAAGCTTCATCCGCGGCGAACCGGTGCTGTAGTTGACCATTGTCGGACAGGCGATCAAGGCGCAGCTGCTTCAATAATCTACATGCTCTGGGACTGTGCATCGGCACGCGCTCCCGCTCGTGTAAATCGGCCGATCGAATTCGCCGCGCCAGAAGGTGATGGTGCCATTATTGACCGAGAAATTGGAACGATATTCAGCCATACTTTCATCGACTGTGACATTGACGGAAGAAAGCGTTGACAAAGTATGCTATTTTTATCTTGCAAAACAATGTCATAGCTTGGCCCGCGAAAAAAGGCTTTTGGCTATCATGTACGTAAGTTATTAATAGCGCTGTGTGACAGCGAGATTTCCCTGTGAGTGATGCAGTTCTGGACTATCTGTCGGCTCATGGCCCCTCGCTTACAAGCGATGTGGCACAATTCCTGATCGACAACCACGGTTTGAAACCGGATGCCGCGAGGCAGCGCGTTTCCCGAACACGGACCGCAGTAAAACGTCTCGCGTATATCACCTTCCCCCGAAAGGCCCGCTTTATCTATCTGCAGCAGCATTACGGATCCCCGCAATATTGGGAAAATCTCGTCGAGGCATTGATCAGAACACGGTCAGCATACGGGTTGGCCCTCGAGGCGATCTTGCAACGTGGCGGGCTGCTTCCCACAAAGCATTTTGCGATCGCGTGTGGCGCTCCAATGATGCAGGCACGGCATTTATCACCCGATACGATCTTCAACCGGCTGAAGCAGGCGCAACTGCTGGATAAGGTTCTTGTCAGCGGCATTGGGGAATGCATCGTGTTCAGCCAGTACGACGGCCGTTACGAATCCTTGGCGCAAGATGTTCGAGCGAGGCTGATTACAGAGTCCGTACTGCTCAAGGCCATCAGTGATTGGAGCAGGAAACTCGGTCTCGTCAGTTATGAAAAGGTGTCCACACGCGATGGAGAGACGCTGCCAAGGGTCGGCACGTTTGCGTGGGACCTCACGGCGCCATCTTATTTGAGCTTTCTGACGAAGGGTGACGACGGCAAACAGAAGCCGGGATTTCTTGCCTGCGATATTCTTCTCGGCGAAGAGGTCGGAGTCGGGGGAATTCGGCCGTTTCTTCAAAAATGCCATTCGCTGCGTGCACTTCGTAACGTCGGGGCTACCATCCAGATGTTCGTCGCCGATTCCTATTCGCATGACGCGTTCATGCTTGCCAAGCAGAACGGGATTATAGCGGCAACACCGGGAAATCTGTTTGGAGACGAAATCGCCGCTGGGCTGAAGGAGCTGACCACGTTCTGCGTCAAGCTGCAACATCTGCAATCGACCCTGCGAGGTTCGACGAACTTTTCAGCAAGCTTGGTAAGATCGAAGGGGCGTCCACACAACTTCGCGGTACGCTGTTCGAATACCTCGCAGCCGATATAGTCCGGAAAACTATCTCGTGGGATATCAAGATGAACCGCATCTTCAAGAATGATGCGAAGCAGGCCGAGGTGGATGTCGTGGCGATTTATGGCAATGCCTCAATTCACCTCTTCGAGTGCAAAGGCTACAGTCCCTACGGCGAAATCCCCGACAATGAATTCAAGCGATGGTTACAGCACAACGTGCCGACGGCCTTCAGCGCCATCAAAAACCATCCAGATTGGAAAAACCTGAAAGTCCACTTTGAATTCTGGGCCACCGGATCACTGTCTGCAGCAGCTTTAGAAATGTTCGACGTCGCGAAGAAAACCGTCAAACCAAGCCGATATACGCTTGGGTTAAAACTCGCCCCAGCTATTCATGCCATGTGCAAGGAGACGAACGACAAGGGTCTGACCACCGCCTTTCAAAAGCACTACATGAAGGCGTGAGATATGCGATTACTGACCAATTTTTGTATCTAAATATTGGTCATTTGTGAACCTATTGCGCCTTGTGACCAAAATTTGTATATAATCTTTGGTCAAAAAGTAGGATGATTATGCCGGATCCCACGTCGGACACTCTGGAACGCATTCACCAAAGGATCGCAGGTGCGGCACCTTCGGGCGTTTGGTCCCGTTCCGATTTTCTCGACATTGCAACGCCTAATGCCGTCGAAAAGGCCCTGCAGAGGTTGACCAATCGCGGCGACATCCGCCGCCCTCATCGTGGTCTTTACGACAAACCAACTATCAGCCAACTGACCGGCAAGATGGTATTTCCGCCACGCGCCTCATTCATCGATGCCATCGCACGACGTGACAAGCTTCGTGTTTGCGTCGATGGCATGACGGCTGCCAATGATCTTGGCCTGACGACGGCCGTCCCCGCCAGGTCTACAATCTATGCGGACGCATATCCCCGAACCATCGAGATCGAGGCCAATGCCGGCGATACCGAGGCCACGAAGCCCGTGATCTACATCTTGGACTTCAAGCGCATTTCGGCAAAGACTGCGTTTTGGGCGGGCCGGCCGGCAATGCGAGTGATCCAGGCCCTCCATTGGTTTCGCGACGAGCGCG
This sequence comes from Rhizobium sp. SSA_523, assembly GCF_030435705.1. Lineage (NCBI taxonomy): Bacteria > Pseudomonadati > Pseudomonadota > Alphaproteobacteria > Hyphomicrobiales > Rhizobiaceae > Affinirhizobium > Affinirhizobium gouqiense. The sequence goes on along the minus strand of NZ_CP129380.1, from coordinate 175,106 downwards.
CCAATCTGGAGGCAGTTGTCGATGGTATCGTACGCTACCTGGCACGAAGCCCCCATAGGCAGCCGATCGTCGAGGATCTTCGCGAAAACATCCACGCCATCCCAGCCTGGATGTACCAGGCGGTGGAGACCATAACCGCCGATCCGCCGCCCCAGGAAGACGGAAGCACTCCGCCGGGCCGCGAGGGAATAGATGAACATGCGTCAGAGTTTCGTTGATATCCTTCGCTCGAGCGCTGACGAGCGGAGAGCACTATTCTCCGCCGCTGCGTCAGACCTGGAAACGCGTGCCGAGAACATCGAGAAGGATCTGTATGTCTGCTGGGTGCTGGACTTCTTGTTCAACCGGCGCAAGGATGATGCGATCGGCCTTTACTTCAAAGGCGGCACCAGCCTCAGCAAAGCATATAGCCTGATAAAGCGTTTCTCCGAAGACATCGACATCGGCATCTACAAAGCAGATTTAAAAGTTCCGCTGGAGGCAGATATCGCAGCCCTTCCCTCCGTCAATCAGCAGCAGAAGGCTCTTGCCGAGCAGGTCGACGAGGCAGCACGCCATTACATGTCCGGACCGCTCAAGCGTTCGCTCGATGAGGAAATCGCCGCGGTCGAGGGAGAGGCCGGGCAATCGGGACATTTCTCGCTCGACTTCGGATACGATCTCTACCGAAAGAAGGAGGCGCTCGATGTGCTGGTTCTTGGATACAAAAGTGTGTTTGACACCAGCGGCGGTTATGTCGAGGCGGCAGTGCGCATCGAAGGCGGGGCACGCCCAGATCCCGTTCCGGCCGAGAGGCGAGAGATCATTCCATACGTTGCTTCGGAAATGAGAAAGGGCACTGACCTGACGGTGCACAATGTAACGACCGTCAAGCCGGAGCGCACTTTTTGGGAGAAAGTGCTGATCCTTCACGCGATGACGGAGATGACGGAAAAACGAAGCATACAGGATAGTCCTGAGCTGAAAGTCCCAGACCTCAATCGATACTCGCGCCACTACTATGATGTTCATCAAATTTGGACGAATCCTGACTACGGCAAGGCCACTGCATCGATGCTCGATCTCGCTGAGGCTTGCCGCCGGCATAAAGAGCTAATGTTTCGCGCACCGGACCATCGATATGATCGAGCCGTGCCCGGTAGTTTTCGGCTGGTGCCCACGCCCGAGATGCGTAACAAACTCAAAGCCGACTACGAGAGAATGTCTGCCATGATATTTGGGACGCCGCCTGAATTTGTGTCGGTCATGACCAGTATTCAGGAGTTGGAGGCTCATCTCAACTCAACCGCGGATAAGCCTTCACTTTGATGGCAACCGCGAAGGATCCAGACGTTCACCGGAGCCGAACCATGACCGGCATCACAGCGGATAAGCTAAACGCTGCGCTGGGACTTATCGATCGCTTCGAGAATGGCGAACAACCTCTGGCGCCTCAGGATGCTGAGCAGCTCGTCAGAAGGATATTTGACGCCTGCGGCTACGAAGTAACCCAATCTGGTTTCGTTGGCGGCGATCAAGGCGTCGACTGTTACTTTAGCGGGTTGATCGACGGAAGAAATCAAACAGTCGCCGTTGAGGTAAGGGTTGGAAGAAGACCCGCGGACATCAAATGTGTTCAGCAGGCCTTCGCCATCATCGCTTGAAGGGGCGGTCGAGCTCCGCCTGGGCGAAATAAGCAGACGCCTTGCGCAATATCTCGTTGGCTTGACGAAGCTCGCGGTTCTCACGCTCCAGAGCCTTCATCTTCTCGGCCACGTCGCTCGGCAGGCCTGCTCGTTTGCCGGTGTCGACCTCGGTCTTCTTCACCCATTCATGCAGCGTGGCGGGCGAGCAGCCGATCTTGGCCGCAATAGATGAAACGGCAGCCCACCGCGAAGGGTGCTCGGCTTCGTGATCCAGCACCATACGAATGGCACGTTGACGGACTTCAGGTGAAAACTTATTCGTTGTCTTGCTCATAATGGCTCCACTTTCTCAGAAGTTGGAGCCTCCGGCAAACCCGGTGCGGTTCAAAGCGCTGATCGGCTGAAGTTGAAGTTTAGCGCCTTCAAGAGTGTCGCCACGTCGCCGGACCTGTCGTCGATAACCTTGGTCTTCGGGATCAACGATCGCCGAAAAAAGACGCCGCCCATTCCGACGCAAGGTCGGAATAGATGGCGCGTGCGGGATTTGCTCGAGGAGCGATGCCGCCCGCTCGGCGAACTGATGCGTGCCGCCGAGGTAAGCAGCCGGCAAGGAACCAGGCCGGATGCTGGTGAACTGAGTAATCTCATTCATTGTCTTGGATCATATTGTCTGCCAGGTAGCCGCTGCCTGCCAGGCCTGGGGTGTGGCGATGAGCCACTTGGGATTGCAGATGGGGAGAGACGCCGATCAAAGCCCGTCATTGCCGCCTCACGGCCGCAGCCACCCGTTGCAGGGGCATGCCGGGAGGGAGACTTGCCGGCAATTTCTAAGAATTACTTTGGCCGCCTGCTGCCGCCGCTTTACTCAATGTCAATCATGAAACGCTAATTTTAAAGACCCGCGTATGAAAGGCGGCGCCTTCCCGCTTCCGCCTGATGTTTGGCCCAGGAGTGGGGTTTTCCGAGCAAGTCCTGATGACACGCCCCAAAATAAAGACTGCACTTACAATTGCATTTGCGACCATTGGCTTCATTTTCGTCGGCTTTGCCGCTTTTACCCTTTCGAAAATGGTAGAGATCAACAGAAGCACCGAGGACATTGCCGGCAACTGGATGCCAAGTCTCGGTTTGGCAAAAACAGCTGACAACGCATTTACGGATATGCGGCTCGCTTGGAGAGGGCATGTCATCGCCAGCACCAAGGCCGCACAAGACCTGGCGGAGGCCGACGTCCAGAACGCTCGTTCAGCGTATTTGCAGGCACTTACAGATTATGAAAGGCTTGCGGTCACTCCGGCTGAACTCGAAGTGGTTAAGAACCTTCGCACTACCTTTGCCCAATATGATAAGTTGGCGGAGCAGTTGCGTGCGGCTTCATTGGCCGGAGACGATCTCACAGCTGAACGGATGGTCTTTGTTGACCTGAAACCCTTCGCCGTAAGCATCAACGAAGGATTGAGTAAGCTCATCGGTATCAACGAGAGAGGCGCGAGCCAATCTTTCGCCGATGGTCAGGAAGACTTCAACACGTCGCTGTACGTAGCACTTGCGCTTCTGGTTTTTGCCGCTGTGTGCATAAGCGGATCCATTTGGTTTGCGATCGCAGGCATTGCCAAGCCAATCCAGACTATCACCGACGCAATGAAAAACCTCGCTTCGGGCGATGTGCACACGCCGATCCCATACGAAGGTCGCGCCGATGAAATTGGTGACATGGCTGCTGCCGTGGATGTTTTCCGCAGGAACGCCATTGAGACAAAGCGACTTGAGGGTGAGGCACAAAGCCAGCGCCACCTGACCGAAGAGCAGCAACGTCGGACTGCCGAGCAGGATCGCATTCGGGCTGAAGAAATGAGCCAGGCCACTCAGAGCCTCGCTGAAGGCCTGAAGGAACTGGCATCGGGAAATCTGTCTGTCCAGCTCAGTCAATCATTTGCACAGGACTTTGAAGGCTTGCGCAAGGACTTCAACCTCGCCATCGAACAGCTGCGGCAGACCCTATCGACAGTGGCTCAGGCGACGCACGCTATTGACGGCGGATCGAGAGAGATCAGTGCAAGCGCGGATGACTTGTCCAAACGCACCGAGCAACAGGCGGCATCACTTGAGGAAACGGCTGCCGCCTTGGACCAGATCACGACCAATGTCGCGAACTCCACAAAACGAGCAGAAGAGGCACGCGCTGTCGCCGTGCAGGCAAACGAAGGAGCACGCCAATCGGGTGGTGTTGTGGCCAACGCCGTGAATGCAATGGGTCGGATTGAAGAATCGTCGGGCCAGATCTCCAATATCATCGGCGTAATCGACGATATCGCCTTCCAGACGAATCTCCTCGCCCTGAACGCAGGTGTGGAAGCCGCTCGCGCTGGTGAGGCAGGGAAAGGTTTTGCTGTCGTCGCCCAGGAAGTGCGCGAACTTGCACAACGGTCGGCTCAGGCCGCTCGGGAAATCAAGAGCCTCATCAGCAAGTCCACGGTTGAGGTCGAGACCGGTGTTAAGCTGGTAAGCGAAACAGGCGAGGCCCTGAAGAAAATCGAGGGCTATATCGTGACCATCAACCAACATATGGATGCCATAGCAACGTCTGCACGCGAGCAATCTGTCGGACTTTCGGAGGTGAACCGGGCAGTCAATCAGATGGATCAGGTGACGCAGCAAAATGCGGCCATGGTGGAGGAAGCCAGTGCCGCCGGGGCGACACTAGCCAATGAAGCAAACCGTATGCGTGAGCTGGTGTCTCATTTCAAGTTGGGCACATCGCCGAGCGATGCAACCGGCTCGCACAGACCAGCGTTGATTGGCACTGCATCGGCCAATGCTTCTGTGCCTTCGGCGCCAAGATCCATGGTCAGCAAGATTTCCAGGGCTTTTGGTGGACGTGGCGTGGCGGCAACCGCAGCTGCGGTTAAAGACGATTGGCAGGAGTTCTGAGCTTGGACAGATAAAGGAAAACAAGACAGAAGGCTGCCAATCGGCGGCCTTTTCAATGGTCTGCGAGAGCGACCGCGCGCCGATGGTTGGCACTTTGGCCACGGCCCTGATTGAACGGTAGTGCTATAAGACCGGGCTTGTCTTCTGCAGGAACGAAAAGATCAGCCGCATGAGGCCGAAGATCGGGTCCAGGCGGTCGTGGCTTGGCACGATGGTGACGCATGTGCCGGCATAGCTACCCTGCTGCAGTATTGCGGACACTTCCGCTCCCAGGTGGCGCCATCCTCGGTCGATGAGGCGGGCGTTCAGGGGATGGACACCCAAACATCCGCGACGAATAATGCCATGAAGCAGCACTAGGAGCTGATTAAACCTACAGTTACTAAATCGAAGTCAGCCCAGAATTCGCCGAGTTTCAGCATCGCCTGCGCCTTGCTTGGTCTGCCAGCGGTGATTAGTTCCACATATGCGCCAGTGAGGCCGCCGCATGCCAAGTTTGCAAAGACCAGGGCGGCCACGACGGGACTGCCGAGAAACGTTCAAGGAGAAGACGATGACTGACAGTGCAATGGACGCACGTGCTGCCTTTGAGGGCGCAATCCGGGCCAGGGCAGCGACGGACCCGGCGTTCCGGGCTCAGCTCTCGGAACAACCGATTCAAGCCATTAAGGCGGCCTTCGGATTCGACATGCCGTCTGAACTCAAGCTGCAAATCGTCACGGAAAAGCCGGGCGAAATGGTGGTGGTCCTGCCTAGTCCAAGCGGAGAACTGTTAGAAGATGAACTCGATGCAGTCTCGGGTGGGTTCTCTTTAAACCACTTGCTCACACTTATTAAGCCCATTGCAGGAAGCGTCGTACTGAAAAAAAATCTACCGTGATATCAAGCTCAACGGCAATGCGGGTGGGCCATCCGAGTTGCCGAATCAAGTATTGTCAGTGGTGCAGCTCTTGATCCACCGGCGCGCCGACTTACTAACGGGCGCACTGTTGACGTAAGGGCGCCTTTGAGCCAAGCAGCGCAGATAGGGCAATACCGGCGACCTTATTGTGCCAGCATCTACTTAATCTGGGCAGACAACTGCTTTTCCAGACAGCGGACGGTGAATTCGAATTGGCCGAATTGCTGCATCTAGCCCCGTGAACAATTCCAGCGATCTGGTGCTGATGATGGATGCGTCGCGTTGTACGTGAGCGTCGCAAATACCTAGCCGGTAACGGATCATGATCTGAGGGCGCCGGCACCGGTCACCAACGCCCGCTCTGCGACTTACCGCTTTGTCAGCACTGCGGTGTTTTTTGCTGGCTTGCCGTTGTTGCCCATGCCTGCAGCTGTAATGCGAGCCTTGCTTTCGCCCTGCATCGTCATTGTCGCTTTCCAGCCGTTGTTGTCATCGAGGCTGACGCTATTCCCTTTTGCGGTTCCGGTTGCCTTGGGACGAGCAAAACCGTTGTTAGTCCAGTATGTGACTTTTCCGCCGGCAATCTTTACTGTAGTCCGTCCACCTGCGCTGCTCATCCCGGACCACGTGCCGTCCCAGGCGCTTGCTTGAGACTGCGTCTTCTTCTGAGCAGCTACCGCCGGCGTCAACGACACACCAATTGCGGCTGCAACTGCAAGCATGAAAGCGAGTATGACATTGCGCATAAAATCTCCTCTAAGTTGACGCGCGACTCTAGCCCCGATTCTTCTTCGCTGTCATCACTCAGATGGGTGAGCTGGATAGATGATGGGGCGCTTGGCCAAGATCCGCCCCTTGTGACGCACGTTGCGCAGTGGTGTTCCTGCCGGTATCGGCGGCTACTAATCTTAGCCCACCAATTTTGGTTTAGGTCGACACGTAGTGCGAACGCTGAGTGAACAGGCCATGAACGTATTGATACTCACTATGCTAAAGTCAGGTGTCGTTCATCGTCCTGCCTTCCTGTTAATTAACCATTAACTAAGATTGACGCTGACAATGCCTCAAAGAAATTGCACAACGCGGGGTATGTCCACGTTCCGCACCTGTCTTGCCATTTTGATCGTGTCGCTGTTCGCTCTTGTATTTGTCGGACTGCCGCTAGTCTCTCTGTGCCTGTCGGCGCATAGCGCGCTGACCGGCTCCGTAAGCGCGCTTCACGTGTGCGCATGGATACACCTTGTTTTGCTGACCCTGTCAGCGTATTACTTTTACGACTTCTTTGACTGGCCACGCCGTAGGTGACGTTGCCGTTTCCTTATGGACAGTTCGGCACCGCCGCGTCAGGATGCAGTGCCGATGTTCGGTCGGCACGGGATCGCCGTGAGTTTATCTAACGCCCCCCACACGGCGGTCCCATCCCTTCTTCGTGGGAAGATCATGATCCTGCGTCAGTCCACAAGCGTGTGATGACTGCTGCAACAATCTTTACGGAACCTTTGGCTGATATGCCTGTTCGTCAACAAGAAACAGGCCGTAGATCATGCCACAGTTCTTCCTGCACCTTATCGTACCGGACGGCGTCGTCCACGATTCCGAGGGTTCAAGTTATCCTGACCTTACAAGCGCGAAGACGGTCGCCATCAGAGCCCTACGCGAGATCGTCAGTGAGCGCCTTATGAATGGGCTCGATCTCGACGTTGACGGCATCCAGATTGCGGGCGCCGACGGCGAACTTCTCGTGACAGTCACTGTCCTGGAGGCGGTTGCCCCGACCATAACGGCTGAGATGTTTCAAGGCAGCGAGGATCATTAGTCGGCGCACAGTCAGCTTGGTGTTTTGCCTTGATGACCATATCCTCGGCTGGCTCCGGAACCTTGGCTTGGTCCGGTGATGCCTCAGGCCAGTCCGCGTTATCATGCAGCGAAACGATCGGCTGCGGCAAGATCGTCATGGCAGGATACGGTGGTGAGGGGCAGGCCAAGTTTTTCAGCCATATGGCTGACAAAGCGGGTCTTGCCGCAGCCTGTCGGCCCCTTGAGGAGGAGCGGTAATTGCCGCGTCCAGGCGGTCTCAAATACAAGGCATTCGTTGCCCAGAGGGGAATAGGCCGGGATTTCAGGTTCAAGATTGCGGGCGATGATATTCATGGGACTGATCCTTGCATGGTCGGAGAAAGCCCCGCCGCCTCAGGAAAGGCAGGCGGGGCAGAAACGTCACTCGGCAGGTTCGGCATAGCCGCCAAATGCAGGAGCCTTTTCCTTGCCCGGCATCAAGACCGCCCAGACAAATATCAGGGCAGAGACCAGCACAACCACGCCGGAGCCGAGACGCACCCAGTAGAACAGAGCCAACTGGTCCTGCACCGCCATGTAGCTTTCACCCAGCACGCGCTGCAGATGCACCTGCAGCACACCGGCAAAGGTAAGCGCGAAGGTCATCACCGACACCGCCATGCACATCATCCAGAAGCTGATGATCGAGAGCCACTGATTGTAGGGCTGGCGGCCCCGCATTTCCGGAATGGCATAGGCCATGATCGCGAGGTTGAGCATCACATAGGCGCCAAAGAAAGCGAGTGTTGATTTGCACTGAGAGCTGACCCGGGATCGCGGGATAGGGGGTGCGGACGAAAGCTTGGACCACCAAGGAGGTAGTTCATGTATTCCTACGCAGACAGACTTCGAGCGGTCGAGCTGTATCTCAGGCTGGGCAAGCGACTTAACGCGACCATTCGGCAGTTGGGTTATCCTACAAAGAATGCGCTGAAGGGCTGGTACCGGGAGTACGTCGAGAACCGCGACTTGCGTGTTCAGGCGGTAGCTCGAGCACCGAAATTCTCCGAGGCCCAAAAGCAGGCCGCACTTGAGCACTTTCGCACCCATGATCGTTGCATCTCCGCGACGATGAGGGCGCTCGGCTATCCTGGAAGAGGAACACTGACCGCTTGGGTTCGTGAGGCGTTTCCGGAGACGCAAACATCGATGGTCGGTCGGTCATGGCATCCGGGTTATAGCGAGGATGTTCGGCAGGCTGGTGTCATCGGGCTATACGGTGGAGATGAAACCGCACAACAGGTAGCTGACCGACTGGGCGTCTCAAGGCCGACCTTGTACAGCTGGAAGGACCAGCTTCTCGGTCATGAGGCCCCATCATCCATGAAACGCCGCAAAGCGAACTCCAAGGTGCCTGAACGTGATGAACTCGAGCGACAGCTTGAAGTCCTGCAGCGTGATATCCGCCAGTTGCAACTTGAGCATGATCTCCTGAAGAAGGCCAACGAACTCATAAAAAAAGACCTGGGCGTCGATCTGCAGATCCTGAGCAATCGGGAGAAGACACAGCTGATTGACGCCCTGAAGGAAGTTTATCGCTTGCCAGAGCTGCTGGCCCAGCTCCGAATTGCCCGGAGCTCCTACTTTTACCATCGCACACGCATGTGTCTGGCAGACAAGTATGCCGCCATTCGTCACAGCCTTGCGGAAATCTTCGAAGCAAACCGTCGCTGCTACGGCTATCGCCGATTGCAGGCGTCGCTGGCCAGGCAGAACGTGACAATCTCGGAAAAGGTTGTGCAGCGTTTGATGAAGCAAGAGCAGTTGGTCGTCGCCAGGCCGCGTCGACGGCGGTTTGGATCATATCTGGGAGAAATCAGCCCGGCGCCCGAGAACCTGATCAATCGCGACTTCCATGCAAAAGCGCCGAACGTAAAATGGCTGACGGATATCACCGAGTTCCAGATCCCGGCCGGGAAGGTGTGCCTCTCGCCCATCATCGACTGCTTCGACGGCATGGTAATCAGTTCGCGATTGGAACGCAACCAGATGCGGGTCTCGTCAATACCATGCTGGATGCAGCCATCAGGACCGTGACCAACAGGGAGGACCGGCCAATCATACATTCCGATCGCGGAGCTCATTATCGTTGGCCCGGCTGGCTAACACGGATCAGCAACGCGCAGATGGTTCGCTCAATGTCCCGGAAGGGCTGCTCACAAGACAACGCTGCATGCGAAGGCTTCTTCGGCCGGTTGAAAACGGAACTCTTCTATCCACGAGATTGGAAAACCATCACGATCGAACAGTTCGTCACCGAGGTGGATGCTTACATCCGCTGGTACAACGAGAAGCGCATCAAGATATCGCTAGGCTCGCTCAGCCCGGTCGAGTATCGTCAGAGCCTCGGCCTGAACTTATGAAGCAGTCCAACTTTTTATCCGCACCCCCCCGGGTCAGTTCTCAGCGCAAATCAACAAACCAATACAGGCGGAGGCCACCGCCTCAACAGAGGAGTGAAGTTATGGTCCCCGAAAAGATCGACATATTGGCGGCGGTCGACAGGCAGATCGCGATGGTCTTCGATCCGCATGTCGTCGCCGACGTCAACGACGCGCAGGTCAAGGTCGCCAAGTTCGGCGCGGAGTTCGACTGGCACTCCCATGCGCGCGAGGACGAAGCGTTCCTGGTAATCCGCGGGCGCATCGCCATCGATTTTCGCGACGGCGTGGTTGAACTCGGCGAGGGGGAGTTCCTGGTCGTGCCCCGCGGGGTCGAGCACCGGCCGCGATCGCTGAGCCTGGAACCGGTGGTGCTGATGTTCGAACCGGCCTCCACCCTAAACACCGGCGAAAGCGTCAGCGATCGGACCGTGTCGAACCTGAAGCGCCTAGGTGCCTAAACGGGCTCGCACGCTTGACGACGCGAGGGTGAAGGGTGAAACGAATGAACTGCCTAATCTCGGATGAGTTTCCTCTCCGCGCGACTCAGAGTTTGCGTTACGATCTCCTCGAGCTCTTAACCGAGGAAGACCTACAGTTCCGGCTTCCGGGAGACAACCTGACGTTAGGCGCACTATGCGAGGAGCACGGCCAGATCCAATTCGTTTACATCCGGTCGTTCGTGACGTTTCGCATCGACTGGTCGCTCCGTTACAGCGATCCCAGAACCGCTTGTACGGTCGCCAAGCTGCAACGTTGGTGGACGGAGCTCGACGATGTCAATGCCGCGTGAATTTTCCCCAGAAGTGCCGAAGTAAAATTCCCCAATTATGCCGATGTGGGCGCCAGGGAGAATTGAGGATTTTTCGGCGGCCGCCCTCGTGGTTTTTGAGGTGGGGCGAAGGCCGGAGGTGCGATGAGGGCTTTGGATCGGACATGTTCCGGCATCAGCTCTGCGTGCTGCCGGAGCCGATAGCTTGATCCTTCTATCTGCACGACGACGGCATGGTGAAGCAGTCTGTCGAGCAGTGCCGTTGCGACAACGGGATCGCCGAAGACATCGCCCCATTCTGCAAAGCCGCGATTTGACGTCAGGATCATGGCACCACGTTCATACCGGGCGTTGACGAGCTGGAAGAATAGATTGCCGCCGCCCTGGACGACGGGCAGGTAGCCGATCTCATCGACGATCAGTAGGCTCGGCCTGCAGAAGAAGCGGATACGCTCCTGGAGTCGACCTTCGCGTTCGGAACGGGCAAGCGAACCAATCAGGTCAGCGAGGGTCGTGAAGTATACGCTCTTTCCAGCTTTGACGGCTTCAACGCCGAGCGCCGTGGCAAGATGGCTTTTTCCAGTTCCAGGCGGGCCAAGGAAATGCACAGCCTCGTGCCGATCAACGAAGCCGAGCTGCGCCAGGGTGAAGATGCGATCTCGGTCGAGTGAAGGCTGGAAGGTGAAGTCGAAGCCAGCGAGTGTCTTGATCGTAGCGAGCCTGCCCATGCGCAGCGCCGTCTTGATGCGGCTGTTCTCACGCAGGGTCAGTTCCTCCGAAAGGAGGATGTCGATGGCCTCAAGTGCAGATAGCTCGCCGTGTTCGAGGCGGCGCACGACATGGTCAAGCGCTTCCAATGCGCGCGGCATCTTCAGGCCGACGAGATCATGCCGAATACGGTCAATCATGGACGGAATGGCATCGAGGGTGGCGCTCATGGCCTGTTCTCCTGCGCCAGGACCTTGCCGACGGCATCATAGAAGGCGAGCGACCGCTGCAGCACGGTGTCGCCGACAGGTTTGACGATGTGGGACTCATCCCGTGTCCTGGGCCGGTGTTGTGGCTGAATAGGTCGCCGATGATCCGGATGAACCCGGCGCTGTTTGCGGCCCTCCAGAACGGGATGAGCTGCGATCAGCGTGCCGCTCTCGAATATGCGGACCTCGTCAGCGAGAGAATGGACTTCGACCATCCGGCTTCGCGTAGCATCCGGAACGCTGTAGGTGTTGCCGCCAACGCTGACCATGCCCTCACGCGACACCCGGCGTTCCAGCTTCAGGACGGCTCTGAACGGTGCCAGCGGCAATGGTCGCAGGTGCGGCCGCTCCTCTGCGAAAGCTTCATTGACGACGCGAAGGGTAGTGGCATGCTTTCTTGGATTGGCGACGGTGTCCAGCCAGTGCTGGAGTTGAGCATTCAGGTCGTCGAGATTGCGGAACGTGCGAGCCAGGAAGAAGTCCTCGCGGATATAGCGGAACGGTCGCTCGACCTTGCCCTTGGTCTTCGCCCGGTAAGGCTTACATGCCTTCGGGTGGAAGCCGTAATGACGGGCCAGGTCGATGAGAGCACGGTTATAGACGATGCCCTCGGTCTGACCTTCGCCAATGACGGCCGTCTTCATCCGGTCGTAAAGCACCTCGCTGGGAGCGCCACCAAGAGCTTCGAAGGCGGCGATGTGGCAGCGCAGGACAGTCGGCAGGTTTTGATGCATGACGAAGCGCGCCCAGATGAGGCGGCTGTGCCCCAGCACCATGGAAAACAGCCAGACGATCCTCGGCGTCATGGGTTCGTCGGTGAAGACGACGTGGAGCTGGGCGAAATCAACCTGAGCCTGCTCGCCGGGTGGCGTCTCGAAACGAACCTCATAGCCCAGAGCTGTCGGAGGTCGCACATCGCGGAGAAAATCCGTCACTGCCGTGTAGCCTCCAGTATAGCCGCGCTCCCGCAGCTCTCGCAGCAGTCGACTGCCAGTGAGGCCTGGATAGGTCTTCACCCGTTCCCGCAGGTAGGCGGCAAACGGATCGATCACCGTCGTACGCGGCTTTCGTGGGCCATAGGCTGGAGCCTCAAGTCCCCGTTCGATGTATTTGCGCACCGTTTTGCGGTCGATGCCCGTTTGTCTGGAAATGGCCGACACTGTCAGGCCCTCCTGATGCAGTTCCAGGATCATGATCGTCTCCCTCAGCTTGATCACCAAAATCCCCCTTCCGACCATCGAAAGGAGTATTGGCGATGACGCGCCGCCGGTCTTCCGGCGCGCGCCCCGGAAGACCGGCGGCCACAGCACCTGGGGAAGATTCAAACGGCACTATTGGGGAGTATTGCTCCGGTACTGACAGACGACGAGTTCGAGCAGGTTGTGGGGCGCTACTCGGACCTTGACCTGAACACACGGACCATTGATCGGGGCCACTGGGCGCCGACGGCTTTCGTCCAATTCCAGATCTACCGCGAGGCGGTGCTGATTTTTCTCGGCAAGGCGGTGATCTACCTCAAGGCGATGCAGAAGCCGCTTTCAGCGCAGTGGTGCGAGCAGATCGGCTGATTATCTGCGCCGAGCCACGGACAGCGACAACCGGCACAACGGTCATGGCACACCAGCCTTGGAGCCCCAAGAGAGCTGCGTTGCAGGCGTGTTCGCCTAGAATGGGTTCGAACCAGCGCCCGATCATCCAGCCACCCCCCCGGGTCAGTTCTCAGCGCAAATCAACAATCAGCAAAGTAGCGCGATGGCGTGGTCCCAAGTGCCTTTCGGAACATCACGATGAAGGCCGTTGTGGATTCGTACCCTAGATCACCTGCGACCCGCTGAACTGTTGCACCGCCTGCAAGTTCCCGCAGCGCGATGACCAAATGCAGCTGGCGCCGCCAACGGCCGAAGCTCAATCCCGTCTTTTGGACCATAAGCCTCTTCAACGTTCGCTCACTGATGGCGACATGCTCGGCCCACTGGGCGAGGGTACGCCGATCACTCGGGTTTGCCAAAAGCGCTGTAGCGATCAAGGCAATCTTTGGATGGTCGGATACAGGCAGCTCCAGCCTCTCACGCGGCATCAATGCCAGCTCATCGAGCATGACACGCGCGAGGCGATCGACATGAGCGTCGGGCACATCCCTTTCCGCTAGGTCCGCAATCCGGTGTATCATCTCCCGAAGCATCGGCGATACCGAAAGGGTGCAGCATTCACCCGGAAGTGCGGCCGCGCCGGGCTCGACAAACAGGTATGTCAGACGAGCATTGGGTGTGACCTTATTGCTGTGAGGAACGCCGCCTGGTACCCACAGTCCACAGTCGGGTGGAACGACCCACATCCCACTTTCCGCGGTGCACGTAACCGCGCCATGGAGCGCTAGGATCAGTTGACCCTGCGGGTGCTGGTGCTGCACCCCCTCTGCTTCATACTCGGCGAAGTCCACTCTGAAGGCCATCGCCGGCCCATGCGAGAGGCTCAGATCTATCGTGGTACCGCAAAGCGGCTTATTCGAAGGTTGGCCCAATTTCGAGATCATATGGCATTATCTCCACTTTTTCCCATAAGACAATGCTGTAAGAATTGGCTCAGCAAACTGTAGGAGATGAGCCATGCGCATTGCTGTGGTTGGGGCGACCGGCAGGATCGGTGCCCGACTTACCGAAAACCTCTTGGCCAAAGGCCATTCAGTCAAAGCTCTTTCGAGAGGAGGGCCTGCCCTTGATGCGCTTGTCGCGAAAGGGGCAGAACCGTTCATTGGCAGCTTCGACACGGGCGATGGTGAGCTTGGCAGGTTCTTCGAAGACGCCGACGCCGCCTTCCTGATGGTCAAAACCCTTTGGGGGGCAGAGGACTTTCACGGACACTACCCTGCGGTCGCGCTTCGGTTTTTCGACGCACTTCGGGATTCCCCGGTGAAGTTTGCCGTGAGCCTGACCGCAATGGGATCCGAACTCAGTGGAAACACAGGCCATTTTCAGGGCTTCCATATCCTGGACCAAATCCTCAACCGGCTACGCGATATAACCCTGGTGCACCTGCAGGGTGGCTGGTTCATGGAGGACCTGTCCAGGTGGGCGGATGCAATCGCGCAGCACGATAGGATTGGCTTTACGCTAGCCCCCGATGTCAAAGCGCCCTGGGTTTCCATTCATGACCTCGCTGATTTCGCGGCGAAGGAGTTTGAAACGCCGACTGACGAGCACCGGTCCGTAGAGCAACTGGGCATCGATTACACGATGACCGAGATCGCCGCGACGATCGGTCGGGCGCTCGGCAAAGAGGTGGATTATCGCTTTGTCGATCCGAGCGATCCCGAGGTCGAAACGATATTTCGGGAAAAGTTTGGAACGCTCGATCGTTGGGTCTATGACAAGAACACCGCGGCGGCTATTAACGATGGGCGGGTCAAGTTCCTCAATGATCGTCCAGCGCTGCCCACAACCATGGAAGAGTTCGCCAAGGACACCCTGAGACCGCTGATCGAGAAGGCGCAGACGGACAGCGCCAAACCAGAGAGCTTTTTGACGTGGTGCTCAAAGCGAGAATAGCGAGTAGATAGGGGATCCCCAGCGTCGCGATCGCTCCAACCCCGTAGGGGAACGCCCGCGGCTGGTATGAATGGAGACCTACCAGTTCACGGCCAGCATCGAGAACGGCTTAAACATGCTGCACGATCGCTTGTTCCCGTTAGTTCACGCATTAGGTGCGGGTTATAAGTTGCTGGAGAGCTTATGCTGACAGCAAATGGGAATTGGGAAGGCAATTTCTACCGCGTGAACTTTCCTTGATCGGGGGCGTTCATCGAGTTTCGACGTCCAAGCCGTATTAAAAAAATCGATGCGAAATTGCCAGAAGCCGTGGAGGTGGTCGTAATGGCACCGGAAATCATGATCATTCTGACGACACTTGGCCTCTATGCCATGGCCGTAGTCAGTCCCGGCCCGAACTTCGCATTGATTTCGCGGCTTGCTTTGGCTGGCTCTCGACAAGCGGCTGTTGGTGCGACGATCGGACTGGCCCTTTCCGCAACATTCTATGCAATCCTGACGATTGCGGGACTTTCTGCGCTTCTGACCCGCATTGGTTGGCTTTCCGGCCTGGTTCAAATCGCTGGCGGATGTTATCTCGTTTATCTGGGATTTAAAACTTGGCTGGAGGCCAAGCCTAGGCAGTCGGGTGAACGGAGCTTCCCCACAAAGAATACCGCGGGGCGCGGCCTCCGGATGGGAATTATTGTCAATCTTTCCAACCCGAAGGTCGTAACCTTCTTTTTGAGTCTTTACGCCGTCACAATGCCCGCCGACGCGCAGCTCGGGACGAAACTTGCAGTACTGTTTGGCGGTTTCCTGCTCGAGATCGCGTGGTATGGGCTCGTTATCGTGCTTCTCTCTACCCCGCCGGCTCGTGCGGCATACGATCGCGCCGGCCACTGGATTGAAAGAGCGGTCGGTACCGCCCTCACTGTATTCGGTCTGAAACTGATTACAGAAAAGCTCTGGTCTCGCGGAACGGTCTAGCGCGAAGATGCTCTAACCGCGCGGAGCGGCCATCAGCCTATACACGAGTGGGTTGCGTGGTCCGGCCGGGATCCTCGACTCGTTCAATACACGGGGAAGCCGCTGTGTATAACAGCGACCTCACTAATTCTGGTCAGATAACCTGACCGCCGGAAACTTCGATGCGTTGTGCAGTGATCCAGCGGTTTTCAGGGCCGAGCAAACTTGCGACCATCGGCCCGACATCGTCGGGAACACCGACCCGACCCAAAGCAGTCATGGCCGCGAACTGCGCATTGAGGTCCGGCATGTCGCGCACCGCGCCGCCGAGGAAGTCGGTCTCGATAGCGCCGGGCGCTACCGTGTTGGCGGTAATGCCACGAGCCGCCAGTTCTTTGGCCATGTAGAGGGTCAGGATTTCCACCGCGCCCTTCGCGGCGGAGTAAGCCGAGAAGCCGGCGGCCGAGACGCGCGTCAGGCCCGATGAAAAATTGACGATGCGTCCGCCGTCGGCAAGCAGTGGCAGGAGCGTCTGCGTGAGGAAGAAAACGCCCTTCACATGGGTGTTGAAGAGTGCATCAAACTGCGCTTCGGTTGTCTCAGCGAAGCTTGCCATTTCGCCCTGGCCCGCGTTGTTGACCAGATGGTCGAACGTATCGCGGTTCCACGTGGCAGTCAGAGCCTGCTTTACAGTGCCGGAAAATTTCTGAAACGAAGAAACATCCGTCACGTCAAGCTGCAGGGCGATCGCCTTCCGACCGAGAGCTTCGATCTCGGCCACAACGGCGTCCGCCTGTTCGGCGCCATTTCGATAGGTCAGGATGACATCGCCGCCGTGACGGGCAATGCTGATTGCGGTGTTACGGCCGAGACCGCGGCTGCCGCCGGTGACGATGGAAACGGTGTTCATATCTGATCTCCTGTGATCTGGTGGACCCGGTTGGTGACAAGGCTGTTATGTCAGAGGTCGCAAACACGCTGTTGCTGGATCCTCTTCGAGACTTGCCTAATTCTCCAAACTCCGGGATTTGATCTTGAGTATCTGATCGACCATCCGCGCTGCGGAGCCAAGATAGTTGGCGGGATCGGTGAGCGATCGGAGACGCTCGCGTCCAAGCGGAACCACCACATCCTGTGCCTCCACCAGCACATCAAAGAGCGGCCTGTCCGTTTCCAGAGCATGGCGGCAGGCGGCGTAAACAAGGTCATGGGCTGTCTGGCGGCCGGTCAAAGGCGCGAGTGCCATCATGACCGCTTCGGCAACGATCAACCCCTTCGATAGTCCGAGGTTCGCCAGCATCCTGTCCGGATAGACCACGAGCCCTGAGAGCATGAAGCTGGCCTGGACGAGCGCACCGGAGGTCAGCGCAAAGCTCTCCGGGATCGCCGCCCATTCGACGTGCCATGCGCCTGTGGCGCGCTCAAAGTCATGCACCATAGCGTCGAGCATTAGCCCGGCATGCTGTCTGACCATCTTGGCAGCAGCAATGATCAACTCACAGGAGATTGGATTTCGCTTCTGCGGCATGGTGCTGGAGGCGCCGCGATGACGCGTATAGGGCTCCGATACCTCACCCAGTTCCGTAGTCATCATAACAGAGATATCGAAGGCAATCTTGGCAAGGCTGCCGCAGACAAGCGCCAAGACCTGTACGACCTCGGCCATCCCGTCGCGCGCCGAATGCCAGGTGATGGTTGGCGTTGCGAGACCAAGGATGTGCGCCAGCTCCGCCTGAACCGCAAGCCCCTCGTCGCCGAGCGAGGCCAGCGTTCCCGAAGCACCGGAGAACTGAACGACGAGAACGCGCGGGTTTAACTGCTCCAGACGTTCATGATGTCGCTCGAGCGCGCTGAGCCAAACGGCTGCCTTGTAGCCGAATGTGATCGGCAGTGCATGTTGCAAATGGGTACGTCCGGCCATCGGCGTGTCGCGATGCTCGGCGGCGAGGCGGCGCAAAGCTTCGATGGTGTCCACCAGCCGCTGCTCGATCAAGATAAGCGCTGCACGGATCTGCAGGACGGTGGCCGTGTCCATGATATCCTGGGTCGTCGCACCCCAGTGGAGGTAGCGCCCGGCCTCGCCGCAGGCGTCGGCGAGTTGCTCTACGATCGGCAAAATCGGATAGCCGACGAGCTCAGTCTCCCGCGTGAGGCGGGACTGGTCGAAGCGGATCGTCCGAGCGGCAACGGCGATAGCCTCTGCCGCAGTTTCCGGGACGATGTCGAGACGGGCCTGCGCCTTTGCAAGGGCAACTTCGGTTTCGACGCAGCGGCTCACGAAGGCGTCGCTTTCGAACACCGTACCCATGTCGGCATCGACAAAACTGCCGCCGAACAGGGGTGAGTCGATGAGGGAAAGACTGCTCATGGCTGGTCTCCTTTCGGTGCCATGCGGAAAAGGGCAGGAGGCGGCGCGCAACCATTCCGTCTTCCCGATGGACCTCGCTAGATAAGGTTGACGTGCTTGGTGATGGTGTAGGGCTCAAGTATCTCGATGCCACCTTCCGTGCCGATGCCGCTGTCTTTCCAGCCTCCGAGCGGGGCCTCAGGCAGGTGTGTAAGACTGCTGTTGACCGACACCGCGCCATATTGGAGCGCATCGACGAGACGGCGCTGACGCCTGCCGTCATGGGTGAACACGTAGGCAGACAGGCCAAATTCCAGGCCGTTCGCAGCTCGCAGCATTGCCTCCTCGTCCCTGAACGGCAGGATTGGGGCAACCGGTCCAAAGGGCTCCTCATGAAGGAGGCCTGCATCGTCGGAGACGTCCGTCAGAACCGTGGGTGCATAGAAGTAGCCGTGATTGCCGAGACGATTGCCGCCGGCAAGAACCCGCGCACCCCGGTCCCGCGCGTCGTCAACCAGGCGGGCGATTGCCTGGACCCGGCGCTCATTGGCAAGGGGACCGACCTCGGTGGCGGGATCCATACCGTCTCCCACCTTCAGATTTGCCGCGATCTCCGCAAAGCGGGCCGCAAACCTTTCGGCAATGCTTTCCTCGACAAAAAAGCGAGACGGGCAGAGGCAGATCTGGCCGGCATTGGTGAACTTGGCGCGGACCAGCAGTTCCGCCGTTGCCTCCGGATCTACGTCGCTGCAGACAACAGCAGGGGCATGGCCACCGAGCTCCATCGTCACCGGCTTCATATGCAGGCCCGCCGCTGCGGCCAGGCGTTTGCCGATGGGGATCGAGCCTGTGAACGTAATCTTCGAGATCACCGGCGAACCGATCAGTTGCATCGACACCTGGTTGGCGTCGCCGAAAACGACGGCGAGAGCTGCGGGGTGGACCCCCGCTTCCACCAGAGCCTCGGCCAGGGCTAGCACGCAGCCCGGCGTTTCCTGGGAGGGTTTGCAGATGATGGCGCATCCGGCAGCCAGCGCGCCTGCAAACTTCTTCGCAGCAAGTGCCATGGGAAAATTCCAGGGCGTGAGCGCTGCGACAACCCCGATCGGATGTGGCTGGACCTCGATGCGCTGGCCCGCCTGTCGGCCCGGTATAATACGGCCGGCGATCCGGCGGGCCTGTTCTCCGCCCCATTCGATAAAGTCCGCGGCACGATGAACCTCGTCACGTGCCTGAGCAAGGATCTTGCCTTGCTCCAGCGTCAGCATCGCGGCAATGCGGTCGATGTCGCGCCGGATGATCCCGGCAGCCTCTTTCAGGATACGTCCGCGCTCCCAAGCCGGCACTGCCTGCCAGGATTGGAGCCCGCGCCGCGCGGTCTCAATGGCCTCGTCAATATCGGCCGGCGACCCGTAGGCCACCTTGCCGATGCTCTCACCCGTCGCCGGATTGATGACATCAACCGCGACACCATCCGAACCTTCGCGGCCCTTGCCGTTGATCAGAAGCTGGAATTTGCTGCTCATGGCGATCTCCTATAGCTATCGGCCGAGATAATGTGTCCTTGCGCTCACTTCTGAAGGGCCGCGACGATCGCCCGGTTGAAGGCCGGGATATCGGACGGCATGCGGCTGGTAATGATGTTGCCATCCACCACGACCTCTTCGTCGACAACGGTAGCGCCCGCATTCTTGAGGTCGGTCCGGATCGAGTACCAGGCCGTGGCTCGGCGACCGCGCAAGACGTCGGCTTCGACCAGCAGCCAGGGGCCATGACAGATGGATGCGACAGGCTTGCCTGCGGCGACGAAGTCCCTGACCAAGGCGATGGCTTTCGGATCGAGCCGCAGCTTGTCGGGATTGACAACACCGCCCGGCAGGACCAGCGCGTCGAACTGATCGGCTTCAACATCGGTGATCAGCCGGTCAGGCATGATCGTCTCCTCGGAAGGATCGGAATTGCCTGTTTCCACATTGTAGATGCAGCCACGGATCTGTTCATGCCGTGGCGATGCGAGCGTGACCTGGGCGCCGGTATCGAGCAGCGCCGAACGTGGGCTATAGAGTTCAGCATCCTCGAAGCCATCGGTGGCGAGGATCAGGATACGGCAGTTTGCAAGATTGTTCATGACGGTCTCCTCGGTTGAACAGTGGATGCCACGTCGGCTCCAACTGACTGACCGTTTATCCCTCGTCCTGCCGGCCGCGTGTTGCCGGAAACTCCTGCTTTCTTGCCTAATCGGCCAAGCCATCTTGCCTGGAAGCCCGGTTCGCGCTTTATTGCACTCATCGATCCTGAGCATCGGATGATACATTGTGAACAGCACCCTCCTTGAATGCGTCCGCCGTTATGCGGATGCCAATGCCGACAGGTACGGCGTCGCGCAGACACCGATTCCGGGCCTGTTTGCGATGCGCGCGACGTCTCCGAGCGAAATGCACTACGCGATTTCGAAGCCGCTTGTGGCGTTGGTCCTGCAGGGAGCCAAGCGCGTGACAATGGGCAGCAGGACCTTCGATTTCGGCGCGGGCGACTCCCTTCTGATTGCAGCCGATGTACCGAACGTCAGCCAGATCACGCGCGCCAATGCCGCGGTACCCTATTATTCCCTGGTCCTCGACATCGATCCGGCGGTCACGCAGTCGCTTGTTCTGGAGATCGGCGTTGCACAGACGGAGGCGGCTGTTCCCATTCGTGTCGACCAGACCGAAGCGGAAGTGGCTGACACAGCGCTCCGGCTTATGCGTCTCCTTGATCGCCCCGATTCGATCCCTATTCTTCAGGCCCAGTTGGTGCGGGAAATGCACTATTGGTTGCTCAGCGGCCGTCATGGAGTGGGCATCCGTGCACTTGGTTTCGCCGACAGCCATGCCAACCGGATCGCACGGGCCGTGGCCGTCATCAGAGCCGAATATGCCGAGACGCTCCCGGTGGAGCATCTGGCTGAAGCTGCCGGTATGAGCATTTCGTCATTCCACCAGCACTTCCGCGCGGTGACCTCGCTCTCGCCCTTGCAATTTCAAAAGCAGCTTCGCCTCATCGAGGCCCGGCGAATGATGATCTCCGAGGGTGCCGCGATCAGCAATGCGGCCTATGCGGTCGGCTATGAAAGCATTCCCCAGTTCACACGCGAATACGGCCGATTGTTCGGCTCGCCTCCGGCCAGGGATGTACGCGAGAGTGCTGGGAAAACCCAGATCGCCGCTTGACCGGATGACACGTCACACATCGAGGCGAGCAGCCTATCCCCGGGATGTCACCCAGACACCCACCAAGGTAACCGCCAAGCCGGCACACATCGCAACGGTCAAAGGCTCCGAAAACAACATCCATGCCCAAAGCATCGTCACGGGTGGGCTGAGGTATATGGCTGCACTGACTTTGGCAGCAGGAAACAGCCGCAGACTGGCATAGTAGACCGTATAGGCGAGGAACGTGGCGAACAGGACCAGCCAGACCATCCCGATTGCAAAGTCACGAGTCATGGGTGGGGCAAGACTGCCCTGCGTCCATGCGCAGAGGCCGAAGAGAACCGAACCCATCAGCGTCTGGATGCAAAGGCTTTGGTGAACGGGCATATGCCGCATTGTGCGCCTCTTGTGCAGGACCGAGGCGACGGCGAACACCAGCATCGAACCGACCGTCAAGCCATAAGCCCAGACCGGAGCTGTGCCGAGGCTGAGGCTGTCAAAGGACACGATCAACACCCCAACCACGGCAATCGCGGTGCCCACCCACTGCTGCTTCGTTAGCCGTTCACCGAGGAAAGGTTGCGAAAGCGCCGCGATGGCCAGCGGAAGTAGGTCGGAGATCAGCGCGACGAGCCCGGTGGGCACCCTTTGCTCGATGGCGAGCGCGAAGCCTCCCAGATAGAGGAAGACCGCCATGATGCCGAACAGCGCCTGATCCCGGATTGCGCGCATCGAAATCCTTGGCCCGATGGCCAAGGCGAATGGCAGAAGGATCAGACCTGACAGCAAAGTCCGCCAGAACAGGAGGAGCATGACGCTCGCCTCCTGGTTGGCATACCGAATACCGACGAAGCCCGAACTCCATCCGATAATCAGGAGTGTGGCGAGCAATGGCCATAACAGCGGATGGCGGCGGGTTGAGGCGCAGGCAGGCGAGGTGTGGGTCATCGTGGCGCTCTATCGTGGGGGAATACGATCTAGCGGTATGGGGAAAACGCAGAAACCGCACATGACAAATATCGATAGACACATGAAATTCTTAAGGCTTATGTCATGCTTGTTCAGTTCGTGATAGTTTTCGTTTCAGGACAAACTGACGGATATGGCCATGAACCAACTGAATAGTCGTCGCCTCGAAATCGATGCTTTGCGGGCGCTGTCCGCGATCCGCCACCATGGCGGCATTACCAGAGCAGCCGCTGCACTTGGTCTCTCCCAGTCCGCGGTCAGCCACAAAATCAAGCGGCTGGAAATCAGCCTCGACTGCGAGTTGCTCGGGCGAAAATCGGGAGGACCAATGTTCACGGCTGCGGGCGAAGACCTGCTGGACTACGCTGGCCGCATTCTGGGGCTGCATGACGAGGCTTTGTTAAGCTTGTCCAAGACGCCGCTTGCCGGGAGACTTCTGCTTGGGCTGACGGAAGACACGGCATGCACCGATCTGGCTCGCATCCTTGGCCGTTTCAAGCGTCTTCATCCGAATGTTGCGGTCCGTACCAAGGTTCGCATGAGCTTGGTGCTGCGCGGCATGCTCAAGCGCGGCGAGCTTGATGCCGCAATCGTCCAAATCTTTCATCACGAGGTCCGACCAAACGATGTGGTGCTCTACAGAGAGGACCTTCACTGGGTGAAGCATCCCGAACTGATGATACGACAGGGTGAACCGATCCCGTTCTTGTCGTTTGATGACGAATGCTTTTACCGGCAATGGGCGCTGGACATCGGCCAGGAAAATGCAGTTCTCGAGACCGTCTTTGAGTGTTCAAGCGCCGCTGGGATTGTGTCCGCCGTCAACGCCACAATGGGTGTGGCATTGCTGAGCGACCGCCACATCCGAGGGGAGATGCAGATAATGACCGATCGTTTGCCTGCTCCGCCATCCTTGGCTTACGTGATCCGGCGGGCACGTAAGGTAAGAAATCCGGCTCTCGATAGCCTGGTCGTGGAAATTAGGAGGGAAATCGGGCGTCAGGGTGGCTTGGCACTGACTGCCTGATAGGTCGAACGCTCTTGAACAGATACGAACCTGCGACCTTCTATTTGAGAAGGGGCCGTCTCGTCGCGGTGCACGATGACCAGCGGAGCACGGAAGCGGACTCCGGGCCGGAACAGGACGTGCCGTTTCAAAGATCAACTCGGAGCGGTGAGTTGATCGGTAAGCCCACCTAACGGGCGAAGATCTATGTCTGTGCACCGACTGGGCCGTTGGCGTGGATCGCAATTTTGATGGCGCGTTGCGCCATTTCGATTGCGTCTCATTGAACTTATGATGACGAGTGGTTCTTCTGATTGGGAGATATCCATTTGGTCAGTTCAAGGTTCGTGCACTTTCGCTCCTTAAACTCCAAGAAACGCGAGCCAAAGAGAACAAGTTCAATACCGAGGTGGAGATAGTCGCCATGAATGGGATGCCAGCTGACCGATGCAAGATGCCGCAGGCATTCTGGCGCGCTTTTGCAGAAGCTGGGGTGAAGCCCGCCGCCATCTTGCGGCATGCACGCCTCCCGGCGACGCTCCATTTGAACCCGCACGTACTATTGTCCACCGCACAGATCTTTGCTGTATACAGAGCGGTGGAAGAACTCGCCGATGACCCTGGCTTCGCAATCAAGCTTGTCAATGCATTCGATAGGTCCGGTCATCAGCCGGCGTTTTTGGCTGCGTGCTACGCAGCGGACTATCGCGACGCTTTGGGTCGTATCGACCGCTTTAAGCGACTCAGCACCTGCGAGAAGTTTCTCATCACCGAAAAGGGTGGCGAATTCTCTATAACGAAAGAATGGCCTTATTCGATGCAATCGGAGCCGGCTTTGTCGATCGACCTCTCATTCGCGTTCATTGTGGAACTGGGGCGTAAGGGGACCGGCCAGCATATCACGCCCGTGCGGATTGATCTCGCCCGCGCGGGCTCCCGTAGCCTCGAGCACGAAACGTTCTTCGGATGTCCGATACGCTACGACGCGCCGCGCAACCTCCTCGTGATGAGGTCCAGTGACCTTGATCGACCGTTCCCCGGCCATAACTCCGAGTTCCTGGAGCTTCTGACGCCGGCACTTGCAGCCGCCCGGAGTGACCTTGAAGCTGAAAGCACTATTTCAGAGCAGGTGAAGGTTGTTCTAAAGCGCAGTCTCGCGAGCGGTAGACCCGACGTTTCGAACGTCGCGCGAGACTTGGGCACGAGTGAACGTACTTTGCAGCGTCGTATCACGGAAGACGGCACGACTTTCCGGCAGCTGCTGGCTGAAGCGCGGCAGGAATTGGGAGAGAATCTCCTCGTGGATCAGACTATCAGCATCGATGAGGTGGCTATTCTGCTGGGCTACCAAGATACAAGCTCGTTTTATCGGGCATTTAAGGAATGGCAGGGCGTAACACCGCAGAACTGGCGAGCCCAAGCTGTAGAACGGGCGCCCTTGCACTGAGGCGTTCCAGATTCGATACATCAATTCGAGCTTTGATCGGAGGCCCCTGCCCCCCTTTTAAAGGATCTCAAAGACCTTCGCGAACATGCCAAGCCACGCTCACTGATGCGACGGGCAGTTTGGCGTCAACTGCAACTCCAGTGGCGTAGTTGGTGAATGCTTCTGCCGGTGCCACTGACTACTTTCGCTCCATCATGAACGTCTGCAGAAGGAGCTTAGTCATGCAGTATCGTAGTCTTGGAAAGACCGGCATCAAGGTATCCCCCTATTGCATCGGCGCAATGATGTTTGGTGCTGCAGGCAATCCCGATCACGACGATTGCATTCGCATCACGCACAAGGCGCTGGATGCCGGAATCAATTTCATTGACACCGCCGATGGTTACAGCCGCGGTGAATCCGAGGAGATTGTCGGAAAAGCCCTGAAAGGTCGGCGCGAGAACATCGTCCTCGCCACCAAAGCGCATATGCCGATGGGCGAAGATCCAAACCAGCGGGGCAACTCGCGCCGTTGGCTTGTACAGGAAGTCGAGCATTCGCTTCGTCGTCTGCAAACCGACTACATCGATGTTTATCAGGTCCATCGCCCGTCGCCCGATACTGACATCGAAGAGACACTGTCGGCTCTCACAGATCTAATGCGCGCCGGCAAAGTCCGTGCCATTGGAACGTCGTCCTTCCCCGTTTCGGAGATTGTCGAGGCCCAGTGGGTTGCAGAGCGGCGCGCCTTAGCACGATTTCGCACAGAACAGCCGCCTTACTCCATCCTCAACCGCAGTATCGAGCGGGAAGTATTGCCGATCTGCGAGAAATACGGAATGGGCACCATGGTCTGGAGCCCTCTGGCTATGGGAATGCTGACGGGCCGTTATCGAAAGGGCCAGGCACAGCCTGACAGTGGCCGTGCGCGTCGTTTCCCCAAGCAGATGTCGGACGAGCGCAGGCTCGACGCGGTTGAGCAGCTTATTCCGGTAGCGGAGGAAGCCGGTCTGTCACTGACGCATATGTCCATGGCTTTCGTTCTGGCTCACCCTGGGGTCACCGCAGCCCTGATCGGTCCGCGTAAGATGGAGCACCTTGACGACCTTCTGAATGGCATGGAAGTTGGTCTGTCTGATGAAATCCTTGATCGGATAGATGAGATCTGCCCTCCAGGGACCGATGTAGGCCCACTCGATGCAGCGTATGACCCGCCGGCCATCGGAATCGCGCTTCTCCGCAGGCGTCCCGCGACCGATCGCCTCGCTGCCTAAGCGATTGTCGGGCACGCGATAGCGCGACACCATCCATCGTGTTTCGGCTTTGGCAATATCCGCGTCATCAGTCACCACGCCGGCCAACGCCGGCGTGGTGGTAGGCTTTGAATATTGGAGGAATGAGGCAGACGCTAATCCCCTGCCCGGCCGGTTCAGTGGATCTCCGAAAACCTGCCAGTTTTTGTCCAACCGTATTCGCGGCCGTCAACGGAAAGGCGTGAGCGTCCGTTGAACGAGTTCCAACCCTTTCCGAGCACTGTTCGATTGGCACGCGGTTTCCGATCCCAGAGATGGAAAAAAACAGTGAAATAACGAAGCTTCTTCGGACCGTTCGAATAAGGTCGTGCCATGCCGCTTCATTTTTGCCACACGAAGAAATCGCGTTATCCACTCTTCGACAGGCGGCGTATCAGTCTGGCAAGGGAATGCGGGCGATGACCTTAATTTCGAAATCGAACCCGGCGAGCCAGGTCACACCGACTGCTGTCCAATTGGGATATGGCGCGGAAGGGAAGACGCTGTTCTTGACTTCCATGATCGCTCCAAACTGCTGTTCCGGGTCGGTGTGAAATGTCGTCACGTCTATGATATCGTCCATGCCAGCGCCGGCAGCTTCCAGCACGGATTCGAGATTGGCGAAGGCACGTTCGACCTGGGCCTTAAAATCTGGCTCGGGAGTCCCGTCTTCGCGGCTGCCGACCTGGCCTGAGACGAACAGGAGGTCACCGGAACGGATAGCGGCAGAATAGCCATGCTGTTCGTAAAGGGCGTGGCGATTCGGTGGGAAAATAGGTTCGCGTGTTGTCATGATCTGAGCTTTCTCTGCGATTGGTAATTGCGCACTTGGGAGTGTGACTTCCAAGTCTCGGCCGAATTTGATATACGGCTCGTATGCAGAATGTTCGCATACACTGCGTATGTCAAGTCCAGATACGCTGCGTATCTGAATTATGGGGTCTCACGTGGCTGGAAAACGTCTCGAAAAAATGGAGGAGAACCGCGCAAAGCTCATCGCTGCTGCGCGCAAGGCCTTTGCGGAAAAAGGCTATGCGCAGGCATCGATGGACGAACTAACGGCTGATGCCGGCCTGACGCGTGGCGCGCTGTATCATAATTTCGGCGACAAGCGCGGTCTTCTGGCGGCGGTCGTCGATCAACTCGACGGAGAAATGGCGGCTCGTGCACGCGAGATCGGAGCCAAGAGGGCCGGCAAGAATGACGGTGATATCTGGCCGGCCCTGCTGGCCGAAGGTACCGCCTATATCGAAATGGCGCTCGATCCGGAAATCCAGCGGATCGTGCTGCTCGACGGTCCGGCTGTGCTTGGCGATCCGTCGCAATGGCCAAGCCAGAACAGCTGCCTTGCTGAGACGCGTAAGAGCGTTCGATTGCTGGTCGAGAGCGGGGTCATGAAACCCGTCGATATCGAGGCTGCCTCGCGGCTTCTCAATGGTGCGGCCCTCAATGCTGCTCTCTGGGTAGCGGCAAGCAACAATCCGGCCGAGGTGCTGCCGAAAGCAATCGAGGCATTCTCGCTGATGGCCTCCGGTTTGAAGGTGAAGCCGTGAAGATAGCAAGAACCTCCGCGGCGATCCGAAGGCTGAAAGCATTTTTAAGACTGGCAACGTTCCGCGCTAGCCTGCTGCGGCGTCACATGTATTCTGCGCTCACGTGATCAGAGCCACATGTGAAGAGGCAGTTGAGCTGCCAACGTGGCCCACCTTTCGTCTTTTGGATAATAGCTGTTATGAAACGCCAATCTGATCAGACCACCGAAATCACGCGCTGGATTCTGGCGGAAGGCACAACGAGCCAAGACCCGAAAACTTTTGTGGCGGAACTTGGTGCGCTCATGGCCGCCATAATGCCATTGCGAACGCTTGAGATCAGTTTCCCGTCGCTTCACCCGCTTCATCAAGTGGTGACAACAACCTGGCGTGCAGATGACGGCGTGCATGTGCAGACAACGGGGCATGGTGATGCGGAGGACCTCGAACTCAAGCAATCCGCGATCCAACAGTTACTTGAGGAAGGCAAAGCAGGTGGACGATGGGACCTGCGAGACGGCGAAACGATAGCGTTCCCGCACCTCGTGTCTTTAGCCCGCCAAGGGCATACCGATTATGTCCTTCGGATTGTGCAATTCTCCGAAGCGTCTGTGATTTCGGGAACCGCGATATCGATTGCCACCACGCATCCCGAAGGATTCAGGGCGGACAATATCTCTTCATTCGACGCGATATTGCCGGCTCTCGGCCTGGCCATCCACCGGATGGTCGTTTCACGAATGGTGTCAGACGTATTGAGGTTTTATGTCGGCCCGCGAACGGCCAATCGTGTTCTGGCAGGAGAAATCGAGCGCGGGAAAGGCCAAGCAATTTATGCGGCAATTCTGTTAGCTGACCTGAAAAACTTTACACAGCTCAGCGAGAAGTATGCGCCGGGTGAAATCGTGCAATGGCTAAACGAACACTTTGAAGCGATCGGTTCTGCGGTCGAAGCTGAGGGCGGGGAGATACTGAAGCTTATCGGAGATAGCCTTTTGGCGATATTCCCAGTTCTATCCGCTGAAGATTCCGCGATCGCCGCCTGCCGTGCTGCGCTTGCGGCCGCCCAGCATGCAGCCGCCGCAACCGATACACTGAACCTGTCGCGTCTGCCTGACGAAGCGCCCCGGATTGACGTTGATTTGGTGCTCCACCTTGGCGAGGTCTATTACGGCAATATTGGCGCCGCCCAGCGTCTCGACTTCACCGTGATCGGCCGTGTCGTCAACGAAGCGTCGCGCCTTGAGGCTCTTTGCGACCGGCTCGAACGGCAGCTTCTTCTCTCGGAGAGCTTTGCCAAGCAATGTGAAGCTCCGACGGAGCATCTCGGAAACTTCCAACTCAAAGGCGTGTCTCAACCACAAGCCGTCTACGGGCTCAGCGGAAACATCCGAGGACGCTGAGACCAAGCCGTCTAACAGTCAGATCTGCGACGGCCCTTTTGCGCGACTCCTCGCGCTTGCTGACCCTCACTGTCCCCAGCGCTGATTTGCGTTGATGCGCGGACGATTGAATTTGTGGCCTTTTGCCTCTGACCCACACGCGCTGGGGCGGCGCCCCCCAGCCAAACTTCCTGCAAAAAACAACTGGCCAAACCGCGTTCTCTCCGACGCCGGAAAGCCGTTGAGTTTTCGAACCTGCGTTGCTCATCACGTGGCGGACTGGCGTTTCGGTCCCAGCATCGACGCAAACTGCGATCTGTTTGGCGGCGTCTGCAACAATGATGGCGTAACATGCCAATGCCGGACGGGAGATCGGGGGGTAGGTTTATCAGGCGATGCAGGACGAAGGTCATCCACAAGTTCGAGACTAGCGCCATTTGCACCGCGTCAACCACTGGCAATTGCCCGAAGCCGATCGCAGCGGGCCCTTCTGACAGGAGAGACTCATGAACAGCGATATCGACACGGAGCAATGCAAAGAAAGCCTCGGCGACAGCCATCTCAAGCTTAGTCGGCGCGGCATCATGACCGCCTGCGCCACGCTAGCCGTCGCCGCGTTTGCCGACGGTCGTCTGAACTCGACCTTTGCAGAAGATAACAAAGAGGAGAAACATTCCATGAGCAATCCCATCAACGAAGCTGACTACATCCCGGTGAGCGCGCCGACACAATTCATGTCCGTCAGCCCGATCACCTTCACCGTGCCAGGCCGCCAAACCGAGCTGCAGATCAAGGTTTCGGCTCCGGTCACTGGACGTGAACTGCCGGTGATCCTGTTATCCCACGGCCACGGTCAGTCGACCTATCTGTCGTCCCTGCGAGGTTACAATCCGCTTGCCGAATTCTATGCCGCGCATGGCTTCGTCGTCATCCAGCCCACACACCAGGACTCAAAGGCGCTCGGTCTCGATCCAAACGGGCCCGAAGGTCCCCTGTTCTGGCTGTCACGTGCGCAGGATATGCATTTTATCCTCGATCACCTCGAAGAGATCTTCGCCGCCGTCCCAGGCCTTGCGGATCGCACCGACGCTGATCGGATCGCGGCTGTGGGCCATTCGATGGGTGGCCACACCGTAGGCATGCTGGCGGGCATGCGGGTCAAAGACCCGGTTGATGGAAAGGAATGGAGCCTGCCTGCTGCACGGGTCAAGGCAGGGGTTTTATTGGCCCCTCCAGGCAACGGAAGTGATCTGGCGCCGTTCGCGTCGGAACATTACAAAGTGCTGCGCAACACTGTCTACACAGAGATGACGGCTCCCGCACTTGTCGTCGCTGGCGATCTTGATCAGACCGAGCATTTCGCAATTCGGAAAGATTGGCGCTCGGACGCATATACCTTCAGCCCCGGACCAAAGACCCTTCTGACGATGTTCGGTGCAAAGCATGCGCTTGGCGGCGTGTCCGGCTATGACGTCGCGGAGTCCCAGGACCAGGACCCCGAAAGGCTTGGCCTTGTGCAGCGGCTCACCTGGGCCTATCTGCGCTCGGCTCTTTACCCGGGTGATACATCCTGGTCCGAGGCATCTGCAGCACTCGCCAGCAGAGCCAACCCTACGGCGTCAATCCAGACAAAGTAGAGCCCGACCGAGCTGATGCAGCTCAGGTCAAGGATCCAGCCTCCTCCGGACCTCGCATGGGCCGCAGTTTTTATGGCCTGCAGAGGTGCTCTGCACACAGCTGAAGCAGACCGAGCACATGAAGATGTGCTCGGTATTTGAGCGGTCCCGGGAGTGCAGTCCAAGCCTTCGAAATGGTCAGATGGCTGTCGCCGGACCTCATGTTCTACCGTTTCCGCCGGCATTTACTCGTTCCATGCGGCGCCGATGCCAAGGGGTTGCGATAATCCCGGCGACCAATTTACTTGCAGGAGGCCATGATGCATTCGGTTGAACTTTTCGAGCTTGTCGTTGGGATGTTTGTGGCGATTGTCGCGCTGCATTATCTGGCTCTCCGTCTGTCTCTCCCACCATCTGTCACCTTGCTTGCAGGAGGCGGTGCGCTGGCATTCATTCCGGGCCTGCCTGTGATTGAACTCGATCCGGAGCTCATGCTAGTCATTTTCCTGCCACCTCTCCTTGCCGACAGCGCATGGTTCACAGCGCTTGCTTCGTTCCGCCGACATTTCGCCGGAATTATCTCGCTTGCCGTTGGCGCAGTTCTGTTCACAACTGTTGTCGTTGCCGTCGTGACGAAATTGCTCGTGCCAAATCTCCCTTGGGCGGCCTGTGCAGCCCTTGGTGCTATTGTATCGCCGCCTGACGCAGTCTCAGCGCGTGCGGCCCTCCAGCATGTCAGGTTGCCGCGGCGGCTAGCCACTTTGCTCGAGGGCGAAAGCCTGCTCAACGACGCAACCGGCTTGGTCCTTGTACGCTTTGCAGTCGGGGCAGTTCTAACCGGTGTGTTTAGCATCCAAGGAGCCATAGTCAGCTTCTCATATCTGCTTGCAGGCGGGATCGCTGTCGGTGCTGCGATCGCTGTAGCATGGGTCTCACTGGTGCCGGGACTTCAAGACGATCGACTAAGATCGCCGCCTCAACTCTCGTGTGTTGGGTCGCCTATCTCGCGGGCGAACGGCTGCATGTTTCCGGTGTGATCGCGACTGTGACTGCAGGCTTGATTTGCGGTTGGTATCAGCACGTCATTTTCAAAGGCCCTACCCGGATCAGAGGGACTGCCTCTTGGCAGTCCCTCACTTTCTTACTTGAGGCGGCTGTGTTTATCCTCATCGGCTTCTCGTTGCGTGGCGTTCTTGAGCGTGCTGGAGGGCTAGCCACAATTGTTGATGAAATGGGGATTTTCGTTCTTGCGATCGTCGCGGCTGTCACGGTTGCCAGATTCACCTGGATCTTCGGTTCGGACCTCGTTCTAAAGCTGCTAAGGCGGGCGGGATTGGCCTCCGTGGAGCCCATGGGGCCGCGTGCAGCTCTCGTCTTGGGTTGGGCCGGTATGCGCGGGGTCGTGACACTTGCATTTGCGCTCACGTTGCCAGAGGAGATGCCAGGTCGGGATCTGATGCTGGTGACGGCATTCGCTGTCATCCTCGCTACAGTTCTAATACAGGGCACAACGCTCGGTCTGGTGATCCGATTGCTACGCCCGGGCGAGGATCAGAGAACACGGCCGCCGCTGGATCTTGTCGGTGCTGAGGCGTTTGTCGTCCAGGCGCAGTATGCCGGCGTGCAATCCCATGCCTACGCCGCCGACGGCACATTGTTGCATCCCCGGCTACTGGAAACCTATCGCCGACGTGCGACACTATCAGCGAGTTTCAAGGGGACGGACAGTGAACGCGATCGAGATATAGCAGCGCATTTCGACGTGATCCTTGCCGGCGTCGCTGCGGGCCGGTCCGCATTGATTAGACTACACCGCCTTGACCAGATCGACGACGAGACACTTCACGATCTTGAGCGTGATCTCGATCTCGAGGAGTTCAGCGCCATTTCTGCCAAAGGGTATGGCAGTGTGCCTCAGTAACAATGATCCAATCCAAATCCCTGGTACCTCGAAGTCGTGTCGGAATGCCCGTTAAGATGGGGCCCGGCAAAAACAACTGTGCTCGCCCCTGCTGCATGCGACAAACAAACAGAACGAGCTCCGAATGATTTTGGATTTTCGCCCGGCCCTGCTCTGTGGCAAGAGTGCAGGGAACTTCGACGCTGAAAGAGCGAACAAATGAAAGTCAAAGAGGCTGCGCTGGGACAGGAGGGAACGTCACCCGTCATTGCGGAGCGACTACGCTCCACCGTTGGACGGTTCGTTCGCAGCGTAAGGACGCAGGTGGATACGCCCACGACGTCACAGTCCGAAACGTTGCTAGTTCTCGAGCAAAACGGTCCGCTCAGTATCGCCGACATGGCCACACTCCGCAACGTCCGGCATCAGAGCATGCGCTTGGTGAGCGCCCAGCTTGAGGCAGAGGGCTTGGTCAGCAGGATGCCCAATCCCACTGACCGGCGCAGCCAACTGCTGTCGATTACAGAGAAAGGGCGGGAGAGGCTGTCCCAGTCCCGTGAAGCTCGGACATTGAAGATCGCGACCCTGATCGAAGAACGCCTCACCGATGAGGAGAGGCGCGTGCTGGAGGCGGCGATCCAGATCATTGATCGCCTGTGCTGACCGGACACTTATGGCTTTGAAAGCTCAGCCAGAACCGTTGGCAATGTGTTCAGCCCCCAATGTTCGGCATAGCGTCCCTCCTCAACCCTCACAATATCGATGACAGAAATGGACACCTCTCGTCCTGTCGCGGGAATACCAAGCAGTGAGCCTGTGTGCGTGCCCGTGATAGTCTTACGGGTCGTCACTTTGTCCCCCTCGGCGATCTGGTCATGAATATTGACGGTCAGCCCGGATAGTGCGGGACGCAGGATGTTCTGGAATGTGTTCCACATGCTTTCCGGACCATTAGGCGCTCCGTGTGGGGCTGCGTGATTGACGAAATCCGTCGCCATCAGTTCTCGGAAAGCAGCTTCGCTTCCCTCCTGGATAACCTCTATATTGAACCGGCGGACAACCGCCTTCGGCTCGACAGCCATGTCAAATCCTCATAAAACAGATATACAGTCTACCTGTATATATTTAACAGTGCCGTCGCATTCGTTCAAGGGCATGAAGGGCGAATGTTGTGCGCCCCACGCTGGCAAAAGCCTAGAGGGGGTATTGAGACATAAGGAAACCAGTCCCGACATCAGCGACCGGTAAAGCGTAACTTCGCTGCCTCCGTGACGGGTGTGTAGAGCGCGACGCGCGTGCCCTCCGGATCAGAAAATTGGACAGTGCGATTTCCCCACGGAAGATCCTTCGGTTCGTGCACCACTTCGATCTGGTCCTTCAGTCGCGCGAATTCCCGGTCAACATCCTCCACCATGAACTCGAGGATTGCCGTCCTGTTGACTCCTGGCTCTGCGCTTCCCGCCTTGAACAGCGCGACGGTCTCCGCACTGCCGATCGCCAAAGCTGCTCCAGGCGTAACGATTTCGGCGAAGACTGGAGCAAGCCAATCGGCGCGATAGCCTGTGACCAGCTCATAGAAGGCCACAAGGCTTTTGATGTCTTCCGCCACGAGACGGGTAGATGCGAATTTCATGATCGTTCTCCTCTAAAGGAAGTCGCTATCTACCGGATTTGTGACACAGTCCTGCTGCCAACGTTGTGGCAGCAGGAGTCAGCACGGATGCGAAAAGCGGAGCGTCTTTTTCAGATCATTCAAATCCTTCGGCGGTCGAGCCGCCCCGTCACCTCGGCTCGGATTGCGGCGGAACTTGAGGTGGCGCGACGGACGGTCTATCGCGATATCGCCCATCTGATCGGCCAACGCGTGCCGATCGATGGAGAAGCAGGATTAGGCTACGTGCTGGATCCACAATACGACATGCCGCCGCTTATGCTGACGGCGGAGGAGATCGAGGCGGTACTGCTTGGTGCGCAAATGGTGGCAAGGCTCGGCGATCCTGCCATTACGACCGCCGCCCGAGATGTCATCTCCAAAATCTCCTCCTCCGTTCCAGCGCATTTGCTTTCGCTAATCGCGGAGCCCACGGTCAGCCTGAAGCCTGACGGCATGACCGAAAAGGCTTTATGGGACAGTCGCCCCTTCAGGCGGGCTATCAGGGAAGGGAAAAAGATGCGGATTGAATATCGGGCTACTGATGGCAGTGAGAGCCATCGCGTCATCTGGCCGGTGCTTCTTGGCTATGCGGATACTCACTCTCTATTGATCGCATGGTGTGAATCGAAACACGCCTTTCGCCACTTTCGAACAGAACGCGTGCTGAAAGCCGAGGTCCTGGAGGATGCAGTTGAAGTTTCCACGAAGACTTTACGACTGCAATGGCAGAAGTGGCGGGAAGCCGAACTGGCTCGCCCTCTATCCAAGAGGTGAACACATGGGTAATCTGCAGAGGCGATGGTGCACTGGGCGTGGATTCAGGACTGCGTTGTTTGCGATGATTTCGCGGTAGCAGACGTAATCCTCAATCTCCGGATGACTTGCTGGCCTGACGCGAACAACTTACTCCGCCTCTACCATCAAGGCTTCAGCGTCGCGTCCGGCGGCGAGGCGAAATGGCGAGGATGGATCCGTCGCACATCGCCAGATCGCCGCAGCGACGTCCGAAGGATGTGTTAAAGGTTCTGACTGGTTGCGCATATGCGCAACCATACGCTCGATCATCGGCCCATAATCGGCGTTGTCGCGACCCCGCAGATGCGGAATGCCGTTGTCACCGAACCGGGTTTCCGGTGCGCTCCCAGGTATCACAAGATGAGCGCGCACGCCAAACTCCCGAGCCTCCACGGCCAGCGTCTCGGTTATGGAATTCACCGCCGCCTTGCTGGCCCGGTACACGCCAACCATCGGCTGCGACTTGAGTGTCGTCGACGACGAAACGTTGATAACAACACCGGACCGGCGTTCACGAAATGACGGGAGCACCGCTTGGATCATCGCGAGCGTGCCCAGCGTATTGGTCTCAAACATCGCACGCGCCACGTTGGGTTCGGTCAGTTCGATGGGCGACGGCACCCCGAAACCGGCATTGTTGACCAGAACGTCGATCGGACCAGCGTCAGCGACAGCACGGCCGACACTGGCCGGATCGGTGACGTCGAGTTGCAGCATGCGCAGCCTCTCGCACGCAGGGATTATCTTGGTGTCAAGCGTCCGCATGGTGGCCACTACATCCCACCCACGATCAAGAAACAGCTGTGATGTCTCCAGCCCGAAGCCAGAAGAGCAGCCCGTGATGAGGATTGCTGGCATTGAAAACCTCCGCTTGTCGATATAGACGCAACATAGCCGTGCCAGACAAGACGTGATATTGTTGATCGTATCAATATCTTTAGAGATAGTCCTGAATGGCAACCGATCCTCTCGCTGAAGTCGTGACACTGCTCCAGCCAGAAGCCCGCTTCTCCAAGCTCATTGAATGCGCCGGCTCCTGGAAATTCCACCGCAAGGGGACGGGAGATCCCTTTTATTGCGCGGTGCTGGAGGGTCAATGTCGTGTGACAGTGGACGGGGAACCACCTCTGATCTTGCAGGCGGGGGATTTTCTGCTGGTTCCAGCTATGCGCAACTTGACCAAGGAAAGTGTCGACTTGCCGCAGGACTATACGACAGGAGATCCGATCGAGATAAGCGCGGGCTTTTTTCGTGTCGGCTCGGAAGGCGACCCACCGAATCTCTCTATCCGCATTGGGCATTGTTCATTCGGTTCGCCGGATGTGGCTTTGCTCGTGCCGCTGCTTCCACAGGTCGTCCTTGCGCGCGGGGAGTCGCGGCTCACGACGCTGACGCAATTGGTGGACGAAGAGACTCGTGCGCGGCGTCCGGCACGCGAACTCGTGCTCGAAAGACTATTGGAAGTACTTCTGATCGAGGCATTGCGATGCGGTAGTGAGATGCAGGATGCGCCACCGGGGCTGGCTCGCGGTCTGGCAGATGAACGTGTTGCGGCCTCGCTACGCGCCTTCCACGCGCGCCCGGAGTCTCCCTGGACGATTGCTGGACTGGCCCTAGAAGCGTCTTTGTCACGCTCGGCCTTCTTCGCCCGCTTCAGTCGAACAGTGGGCATGCCGCCCATGGAATACCTTTCGGCATGGCGCATGGCTTTGGCCGGACGGCTGCTTCGCGGACAGGAGCTTTGTCTGGATGAAGTCGCTCAACGCGTGGGTTACAGTTCATCCAGTAGTTTCAGCGTTGCCTTTGCCCGATACGCGGGTATCTCTCCGTCTCGCTACGGTCGTACCTTCTGATCGAACGTTGGTTGCGAGCGTTTCAGTTGAGACGGCAGCAGCTTGCGCGAGCTCGGCGAGTCACGCGCCGGGTATGTCGCGAGCCTGCGCGTCGAAGACAATCCATGATACAGCGCCGCTGATGGAGTTTTCACCCACCTGGGGCCGGCGGCAGGGTGCGTGTATTCGCCTTGAAGGGATCCGAACCGACGACCCTTTTTGATCGCTCGACGACAAGGGCTTATCTAGCACGCGCGCAGGGGTTCCTCCCGTCGTGGAAACATCACTCGTTTAGACGGTCAGCCAAACGCCTCATAAGATCCATTCGTTCGTGAAGAATCGCTACGATGAGAGCGGGCGCATGTTCTCGAGGCAGACAGAAGATGTAGTGGTGCTGGCATCGCGCCATCCGCAGCGCCGGATAGAGTGCGCTCAGATCCTTGAAGGGAACTTTGCCCGCGGCAATGTTCTCCATTCCTCGCTCCAAAGCCGAGACGTAGTGACGTACCTGAGCGGCACTCCATTGTGCCCGTGTGTAACGGATTACCGAGCGAAGATCGGACTCTGCCTCTGCGGTCAGGATGTAAGCCGTCAAGCGCGACCTTCGCCAATCTCCTCGTCGAGGATCTCACCTACGGTTTTGGTCGACAGTTTTCCGGCGAGCCCCTCAGTGATGCGCGTATTCATCAACGTCTTTAACTCTTCCCAGGCCCGTTCTCCCTCGACGTCCCCGGGAAACAGGCGCTCAAGTGCGTACTGCTTGATTGTCTTGCCCTGCAGTGCGGCTAGCGCTTTGAGGCTTTTATGTTGTTTATCCGTTATGTCGATCGTCAAGCGGCTCATCTCAAGTACTCCCGAAGTGACGGACCCACATTAGCACATATGTGTTTCAGTTGCCACCATTGCAACGTTACCGTAAGACCTCGCTTGCGGTGTTCCGTCATGTCGAGCAATCGCCAATCGGCATCTATTTACCACTGCCAGCACCAACCCTAGGCGATTCAATTTGCGGGTACGTGCGTACAGTCGTGGGGTTAAATATCCGCAAGCTTGGTGGATCATCCAAGCCACTGAAGAGACAAATCTGGCGTAATGTTAAATTATGGAACTCTAATGCTAGATGAACGTAGAGGCGAAAGCGCTTCGAGCCCAGCTCAGCCCCATATCTTTGCTGTTATTCAACAAATATTAAATTCATTTTGTCAGCGTTCAGAGAAACACCAACCCTTTATCAGGAATCATATCTGTAGGGCAGATGCGCGTGGTACATGGAGCGCAATGAACACTCGGAACGCCCCACTTCGCTTTAAGCGGTTCGGATACTTTATTCCAGCTATCGCTGCGACAGTGGCAGTAGTGATCGCCGCTTTTCTCGCCGATGCGCAAAAGCGCCGACTTGAGGAAGAATAC
Organism: Rhizobium sp. SSA_523; assembly: GCF_030435705.1. Lineage (NCBI taxonomy): Bacteria > Pseudomonadati > Pseudomonadota > Alphaproteobacteria > Hyphomicrobiales > Rhizobiaceae > Affinirhizobium > Affinirhizobium gouqiense. The sequence continues at coordinate 136,838 of NZ_CP129380.1, read as the reverse complement.
CGCCGCTCTTTCACCACCGAACAGCTCGGCCTTCTGCGCTCACGCTTGCAAGGCAATATTCTCGGCAACATCAAACTAGTCCAAGGGTTGGTCGCTACGATCGAAATTGAGCCGAACATGGCCCCTGCCCGCTTTGAGGATCTTGCAAGCCGCATCTTCGAAGATGACCACCAGCTTCGCAGTCTCGCCATCGCTTCGGATTTCGTCGTTAGCCGCGTCTATCCTCTGCACGGCAACGAGGCGAGCCTTGGGCTGGATTACCGCAAGAACGAACGCCAGCGCGCAGCAGCGATGCAGGTCAAGGCGCAAGACAGACTGATCGTTACCGGCCCGGTGGATCTTGTTCAGGGCGGTCGGGCAGTGATCGCGCGGTATCCTATCCATTCCGGCCCTGATGACAGTTTCTTCGGCATTGCCTCTGCGGTGATCGATCTCGACCAGCTCCTTGAAAGCAGCGGGTTTCAGTCAGATCTCGAGGTCGCTGTTTCGATTTCCAGCCGCCCACATGATGGCGGGGAGACGAAACCTGTCTTCAAAACCAACGCCGCTATCGACGTCGACCCGGTGGTTATGTCTATTGATATTGGACACGAAGCCTGGACCCTGTCAGCGTCACCGATACATGGCTGGGGCCAGCGATCTGATAATCTTAGCCTCTTCCGCGCCGGATTGGCGCTTCTTTCCACAATCATCGTCCTGCCCATGTTCTGGGCCGGGTACCTGATGCGGGACAGGCATCGGCACATCGTCATCCTTCAGGACCGAGAGGACAGGCTCGAAACGGTCTCACAGCGCCTGCAACTGGCTTTGGATGCCTCAAAGGTGGGCGTATGGGAATACGACTGCGAGACAAAGACGCTGTCCTGGGACGCGCGCATGCGCGAACTCTACAATGTCGCACCGGAGCAGACGATCTGCCGATATGAGGATTGGCGTGACGCACTCCACCCCCGCGATCTCGAGGGTGCTGAGCGGGTTTTTTCCAAGGCTCTCGAGGCGGAAGAACCATACATTACCGATTTCCGTGTATTGGGGCGCGATGGCCGCATTCGCTACATCCGCGCCCACGGGATGACTTATCGCACGTCAGCTGGTAACAAACGTATCGTTGGGGCCAATTGGGATGTTACTGAAGACGTGCAGCTTCAGGACGAGCTACTTCAATCCAAACTCACTGCCGAGGCTCAAAACAGGGAGCTTGAAGATGCCCGCTCGGTCGTAGAACACAATTCTTTGCACGACTCACTGACAAGCCTTCCAAACAGGCGCTACCTTGATCATCAGCTTGCACTTACCCGCTCAAGTGACGACCACCGGCCTTTGAGCCTGCTACACATCGACCTCGACCGCTTCAAGGATATCAACGACACTCTCGGACATGCGGCAGGGGACGAAGTGCTCAAGCACGTGGCTATGGTACTACGCACTGAGGTGCCCGCTGAGGACTTCATAGCTCGGATTGGCGGCGACGAATTCGTATTGCTGTCGCGTCGCGATCCAGCACTGGCCAATTTCCCTCTCCTGTCGTCTCAACTCATTGAGGCGATCTCCAGGCCGATAGCAATTGAGGGCCATGACTGCCGCATCGGCGCCAGCGTCGGCTTCGCAATACGTCATCGTAGCGACGAGACGCCTGAGCAGTTGCTCGTAAACGCCGATATCGCTCTATATGAAGCAAAGCGCCGCGGGCGCAACCGCGTCGAGGCGTTCAACGGCGAACTGCGTCTGCGCACGGTAGAAGTTAAACGGCTCAGTGACGAAATCCTTCGCGGGCTCGAACGCGGCGAGTTCATCCCCTTTTTCCAGCCCCAATTTGATGCCGAGACGTTGGAGATCGTCGGCGTGGAGGCTCTTGCCAGATGGGAGCATCCGACACGCGGCATCTTGACGCCGGATGTTTTCTTGCCTGTCGCAGAGAGCCTCAATGTCGTTGCCCGGCTCGATGAGGCGATCCTCCAGCAGGCTCTTTTCCAAGCCACGCGTTGGGAAGGCCAAGGACTGGACATGCCATGTGTGTCGGTGAACGTTTCCTGTCAGCGCTTGCGAGAGGAAAACCTTATCGACAAATTGAGGGCGATGAGAATCCGGCCAGGCGCGTTGACTTTCGAACTCCTGGAATCAATCTCATTCGATACGGCGGACGAAGGGCTGAAGCAGGCGATCGATAATATCAAAGCGCTCGGCATCGACATTGAACTCGACGACTTTGGCACCGGGCATGCCTCCATCATAAGCCTTCTCGAACTCTCGCCCAAACGGCTGAAAATTGACAGGCGTCTCGTGCGGCCGCTTCTGGAATCCCCAGCACAGCAGAGCCTGGTGCGCTCCATAATTGATATCGGCAAAGTCCAAGGTATCGAAACGGTCGCAGAGGGTGTCGAAACGTTGGCCCATGCGGAGTTGCTACGACGCTTAGGTTGCCATGTACTGCAAGGGTACGCTTTTGCCAAGCCGATGGCTGCAGAGGACTTTCTCGTCTTCGCCAAAGCACGCACATGGACGGCAGAGCGACAGCGCGAGCAAAGGGCGCGCACTTGAGGCACCTTTATGCGGATGGTGCCTTCTTTTCCCAGGCGATAGGTGCCCTCGCGAACCTCTGTAAAAACCTACCTCACGCTTGCGGGTTTGAGCGAAGGATCATCACAACTATGTAAGTTATCGATCGTATGGGATCCTCCCGAAGTACAGGGATATTTGGATACCTACTCTCTATTGATCGGATGGTGCAAGACGAAACGCGCCATTCGCCACTCTCTAACAGAGCGCGTGCTCAACGCCGAAGTTGTTGATGACGCCATTTCAGTTTAAAGAAAAACTATAAGACTGCAATGGCAGAAGTGGCGGCAAAGCGGTGACGTCTGAAGTGGGCGGGCGAGATCTTGGTCATTAAAGCCCGATATCCACAAGCTAAAACACTCGGTTTGAGCGACGCCACCCGCCTACCTTTACCTTCGTGTTAATGATGATGAGGCGCGATTTCTGTCGGCCCACCCGGGCCATGCGGATGCTCTGCGCTGTAAGAGTGGGTTGCCTTGGGTTCACTGGGAAACGGAGCAACCCCGCTTACTCCATAAAATGCCAGATGCAGTCCCCAGTAAGCGGTGCAGAAAACGATCAAGGCACCAGATAATCCCAGTGGCACATTGCTAAGCTTACGTTTGAATTTCGTCATAAGGTCGACGCCGGACCTTTGTTCAGCAGCAACAGCAATCAAGATTGCCATGATAAGACCGTGACCGATCAAATCGATCCGGCCAAAGGGCCAAACTGCCGCTGTAAAGATCACGAGCAAAGCAATTGCCGAAAGCCTACGGATCAAAGGTGTCCACAGGAGACCGAAGCCAAGGGTAAATTCTGTGACGCCCGCCATTGGAATGAATACATCTCTTGGCATTCCGAAGGTGAGGAATGGCTTTTCCAAAACAAGAGGATAGAACCAGCTGGGGAATGCGAACTTCTCAAGGCTTGACCACATTAGCGCCACGGCAAGTCCCCATCGCAAGGCCTCGAAGCGGCGGGCACGCAGTGCTTCGTTTTTTTGTGGTTCGAGGATCAGGTATGCGGCAACGCCCAAACCCAAAGCAAGATAGTCGAACAGATGGAACAGCTCGTAATCTCGTAGGGCAAACAGCCACAACGCAATAATACCAATGCCTGCCAACCGCATCGTCGCCCGCCAGAAAATGCAACATGCAATGACAAGCTGCAACCATGACACCCATTCGTTCGGGGTCTTAAGATCAGGCGTAAGGTAGACGTTGCCAACGGCAAATATAGCGATAAAGAATGCGGCTATGATCGACCGGATATAGTCGTCTTGACGCAGCCACACCGGGCGCGTTGCGCGATTGAGAGCAACGATTGCTATCTCGCCCCACTTGCCCTTCTCAACCACGCGCGTAAGAAGAAAAAAGGCGATCACCAGACCGATACCGAACCAAAACCATATATTGCCGAGCGTTTCTGACACGGGTTCCGGTGGAGCTCCAACAATGTAAGGCGCAAACCACTTGACGTGTGCGAATGCGGTTGCGGGTAAAAGTACAAGCGGTATGGTTAAACCAGTGGCGCGTTTGAGGGTGTCAAACATGACATTTTCTTTCGTTGCGCATAGTCGGGCGGGCTTGTCCCGCCCTCGTTCGTCTGGGGCTTAAGCCGCAAGAAGTTCGTCAGACGGTCCGAAGAATTCAAAATGGATCCGTTCTGCATCCACCCCGGCCTTCCAAAGGCCTGTCACGAGTGACTTGAGAAATGGCTTGGGACCACACAGGTAGAAATCGCCTGTCGCGAACGGCGTGTTGTGCTTTAACCAGTCGACGCTAATAAAACCGTCGTAGTCATGCGTCAGGCCGGCTGCATCAGTAGAAGCGGGCTCGCTGTAGAAGGTGGCAACAGAAATACGCCCGTGGTTCCTTGCAATGGCTCTTACATGGCGATCCATTGCATGGGTGGAGCTGTTTAAAGCTGCATGCACGTAATGCGCCTGTACTTCAGGATAGTTGGCCCCGATCGTCTCAATCATGCTAACCATCGGAGTAAGCCCGACGCCCGCGGAAAGAAGTACGACCGGTCGAACAGGTTCGTCAGGAAGGAAAAAGTCACCTGCTGGGGGCGTCACTTCAAACGTGGCACCGACTTGGGCAGAGTCATGCAAAAAGCGTGATCCGCCTGCTCCACTTGCCTCCCGTTTGACTGAGATGCGGTAGTGACTATCGTTCGGCGAACTGGAGATTGAATAATTCCGTTTGACGCTTGAGCCGTCGGGTAGAGCCAAGTTCAACGTCAGATATTGCCCCGGCTTATGTCTTATGACGCGACCGCCGTCTGCAGGCTTGAGGATAAAGGTCGTAATGACGCTGCTTTCTTGGGTTTTTTCAGCGATAACGAAAGGACGCCAACCCTTCCATCCTCCAGCTTCCGCTTCAAGCGTCTCTCGAATGTCAGCTTCGCGCGCCATCAAAAGATTGGCGAGAAACCAATAGGCTTCACCCCAAGCCTGTAGAAGTTCTGGCGTTGCGGCATCACCCAAAACATCTTTGATCGCGTCAAGCAGTGCATTGGCAACATAAGGATAATGCTCGGGCAGGATGTGATAGCCGATGTGCTTATGAGCGATCCGCTCGACCACCGGGACAACAGGCGTCAGATTATCAATATTCTGAGCATAGGCCAGGATTGCCGCCGCCAGCGCATGAACCTGCGATCCGCCCTCACCCTGATTGGAGTGATTGAATAACGCCTTTATATGCTCATTCTGGAAAAGGCGGGCATACATTGCCGTAGTGATGGCTGTTCCGTGCACCGCAAGCGCCGGAACACTGCTTTTGACAAGCAGGATCGTAGATTCACTGAGAGATGTAGTCATGGGAAAGTTCCTTGATGTTGGGTACTCAAAAAATGCTCGGCTATCGCGGTCGAGACATTCAAGATGAAAGCGAACGGGATGGAGCCCCGCCAGACAGCGCGCGGATCTGGAGCCCGCTGTGAATTGGGCGTATCTTCATCGCAATTCGATCGCCGATCATGTGAAACATGGCCCCGAGCTGCTTTGGGCCTGTTCTCCATCTTTTTCAGAGATTGGAACCGGCACCGCGTCGATTTCACCTAAGCTTTTCTGCCGCAATCGACCGTCATCTTCCGGCCGCCGCGCAACTATAACTGCCTCGGGCCCATGCATCGCCGTGTTAAGCCTCTCCGCAATCCGCGCGGCTTTGGTCTGCATTTCCCATGCGACGTCAGCTGACACCAATTCATTGGTCGTTTCCTCCCAAAGCTTGAGCCAGCGCACGAACATGTGCGGCTCGATCCGATCCGCATGGATGAGATGCATGGCAACAGGATTGCCCTTATACCGGCCGGTGGTCAGCATGAGCGATGACCAAAAATCTTCGAGCCGTTGGAGATGCTCGCTCCAGTCCTTCACCGCATCGTTAAACACTGGGCCGAGTTCGGCATCTCGCCGTGCTTTCGCATAAAAGCGAGACAGCACCAGCATAATGTCTTCTTGCATGAGAGTGATTTCGCCCATAACTCACCTAAAGATGCATTTGAATTGCATCTATTATTGATCCGAAAAAGATGCTATGTAAATGCATGTTTTCATTCGATGCCATTTTGTCGCAGGAGCGGCTATGAAACTTTCGACTTACAGCGATTACGCGATGCGGGTCATGATTCACCTTGCAGCGAAAGATGATCGGCTAGCATCGATCCGCCAGGTTGCCAGTATCTACGACATCTCGGAAAACCACCTCATGAAGGTCGTTCAAGACCTCGCAGGTGCAGGCTTCATCCAAGCGATCCGAGGACGCAACGGCGGTATTCGTCTGGCAAAGCCTGCGGATCAGATCAACCTTGGATCCATTTTGAGGCATACCGAAAAGCTGACAGATCTCTTTGTTTGTGACGGTTGCATCATTGCTCCTGCTTGTGGGTTGCCAAATGTTTTACGGGAAGCAACAGCTGCATTCGTAGCGGTTTTCGATCGCTACACTCTTGCTGATGTAGCTCAGAAAAAGTCAGATTTGGCTGCACTCTTATCGATCATATCCGCGTCAGACACCTCGCCTAAGCGGCGTGACCAATCCTCTACCTGACCTGTTTCCAGCCTTCGCAAGGCGTACCGTCTCCAGCCGTCAGCTAATTGAGGAAGGTTAGCGATACCTCCAAGCTCTCGGTAATCCAGTGTGTTCACATAGAAGGCATGCCATATCCGGGAGAGTGTCCAGTCCGCTTGCTTTCGATCTGTCAGTACCAGTCTGTCTTCGGGCCGGACAGCACCAGTCTCCAGCACACGGTAGTACCAGCCCGTGCGACCTGTTCGCTGAACTTGCTTGGCCATAGTTGCAAGACCGAAGCGGACGTTGAGGCGCCAACAGGGTTGCCGCCCCTGACTAACCTCGATTATCGAAGTTCCAAGTCTGAACACATCGCCAATGGCAACCGTCTCCTCCGTCAGACCGATCGTCGTCAGATTTTCCCCGAAGGCACCGGGCTTCGTCAGTAACGAATGACCGCCAAGTTCATTTCGCCAAACAGCATAATGGTCAAACGGATAGTGATGCACCGCTTTCTCTGGTCCGCCATGTTTAGACGTATCACCCTGTCTATCGCCTTCAAAACCGCACAGCGACAGGTTGACCGTTTGATCGACCGGGGTTTTATCAATACCGCTCAATACCCCCTCGATACCAAGCTGTGAAAGGCCGCCAATTTGCAAGGCAAGCAGGTTAAAATCTTGCCCGATCAAAGAACTGTACTTTGATGGGGCGTCGCATCAGCTTTCGTTCCGACCGCGATCAGAACTGTGGACGGGAGCCGAAGTTTACCGTCTACGGCTTTGGATTGACTGAGACGAACCACTTCTTCATCAACCAGTAGCTTATCTTCAGGAGAAAGCATGACATAAGGCGGCATGTAGCTATGTAGCGCGCGCAACTGTTCCAGATATGCCTCCCCCGCTGGCCCTTCCCAGTAACATTCGATCTCCTCTACAGACACATCCTGAAATCCAGCCGCTTCCATTTCGGCAATCAGATGATCTGGCTCACTAAGACGAACAAAAGCTTCCGGCTTGAATGCAGGCGAACGGTCTGGCAGCGCCCTGCCAATGGATGCAGCCATAATTTGGAACGGTCCTCCGCCGGACGGATCGCGCCAAGTCACCACACAACCTCTTCCGCCCGATCGCGTAACACGGCACTGTTCGGTTAAGCCTTTCCGCCAGTCCGTAAAAACTATCACGCCAAAGATCGAAAAAGTCAGATCAAAGGCTCCATCGGGAAAATCCATACGAGCCCCGTCCATCTCCAAAGCTTCCGCATTTGGAAATGACCCAATTTTACTCGCCAAACGCCTGACCATGCCCGGTGCAATATCAATAGCCGTGACATTGGCACCCATCTCAGCGGCAGGAATGGTCAAAGCGCCGGTTCCGGCAGCGATGTCCAGTATGCGGTGGCCAGGTTCAATATTACCGGTGTACTTCAATGCAGCGCGTGAAGCCTGACCGGTAATTCTCTCGCCGGTTTCCTCGTAGACACGGGCGAATGCGTCGGTCATGAAGGGATTAACGGGCTGCGATGAAGCATCTTTCATATTTAAATCCTTTTATGCGTGGATATTGTATCTAGATGCTCCCCGGACCTTCACACAGGGCCGGACAGTTTTTCAGGGCTAGGCCACTGACCTGCGCAAGATTGGCTCTAGTCAGTCGACGTCAATTCAAGTCGCGGCACCCTTCGAGGAAATTCAAGCAATCGCTATTTTGACGAGTCGCACCAGGATTTGATCAATGAAGATCATGACCAATATCGCCAGGCCGCTGAGGGGAAACGCGAGAGAAAACAGAATAATCACGAGCCAAAGACCCACATGAATTGGATGTGAACGAGGTTTAGGAGGAACTCCCAAAGTTCCGGCGGGTCGTCGTTTCCACCACATAACAACGCTTGTGACACTCATGCCAATTATCAGAAGACAAGCGGTGAGCATCAAGAGTTGATTGACGCGCCCATACTCCTGCCCTTGATGTACACTGATACCCCATTCGATAGATTTGCCAAGGATGGGGTATTGCGCATAGGATAAGTCGACTAGCGGCTTTCCGGAATACTGGTCAAAATGGATCATGCGCTGTCCAGCAACCTGATCAGGATAAATGGCTGCCGAGTAGACACCGCTCGGATTTCTTGGCAGCGCGACATCGAAGCCGGGGCTGATCCCGCCAGCTTTTGCCTGCTCCACGATTGTATCCAGCCCTACTGGCGGCTTTGCTTCAAGCACGGCTGCATCCGATAGTGGAACGGGAGCTTGCTCGACTGCCCATCCGACCTTGGGCAAAATGTCTTTTGATACTTTGCTTGATTTTGGAACGTCATCCCACAACTGCGCAGGATATCCGAGACCTCTTTCGTTTGCCCAATTACTGAGGTTACTGCCCCAGAATCCTGACCAAGGCATTCCACTCAGTGCGAGGAAGAAGATAAACGCCCCCGCTGAAACTCCTGTTATCGCGTGGAGATCCCGCCAAAAAACGCGCTGTGAAGAGTTGCCTCTGACTGATATCACACCACCGGATTGTCGGCGAGGCCACCAGAGATATATGCCTGTTACAACAAGCACCATTGTGAACCCGCCAGCGATCTCAATAAGCTTATTGGCCCAACTGCCGAAAAATGCCCAGCTGTGTATGCGCTTAACAATGTAATTGAATTCGCTTTCTACACTTACCTTATCCAGGATTTTGCCAGTGTATGGATTGACGAAAACAAGGGTCGATACATTGTCGTGTAAGACTGTGACTATAGCGGATTGCGTCACTGACGCAGGGTTTTTGTAAGTAGTTGCAGTAGACCCAGGAATGGCTGCCACTGCTTTCTCGACAATAGTTTCCGGGTTGAGTGCATCGCCGGAGGCTCTCACCGTATAGCGATAGGAAAAGACGGAATTATTGATCTCGTCCTTGAACAGATAGAGGGAGCCCGTAATCGCCAAATTGAGCAGTGCCGGGATCACCAACAGGCCCGCAAAGAAGTGCCAACGCCAAATGGCGCGATAGAGTGAAGCACCGACGGGGCCGACGCGATTTGTGGAAGTGATCATTATAGATCTCCCAATATGACCGCTCCGGAATTCTGCGGTCAAATGATGCTTTGCTAAGACCTGAACGGGTGGAAAGACCCAAATGCCAGAACATTCCGACGTCACGAACTACATCTGTCACCGCATGTTCAGTCGGTCGTTTCGTCGGCTCTCAAAGGCTTTTCGAGTACGACCAGAGCCAGATCATCCCGAAGCGGAATGCCTACGCTCGGATCGTCATAGGGGAATGGAACCTCTGCACCGGTTTTGCGGAAGCCGCGACGTTCATACCAGGCAATCAAGGGTTTGCGATGATTGATTACTGTTATGCGAAGGCAAGATGCGCCCTCGGCAGCAGCCTGTTTTTCAACTTCGTTGAGAATGGAGGCTCCAAGACCTCCCCTTTGATAAGTTGGCTTCACTGCGAGAAGCGAAATATACCAAGCATTGTCTTCCAGACCGGATATGTGAACGCAGCCAACGACTTCTTCTTCAGGGGCAGTGCGGGACAGTAAGAACCGCCCTGCTTCAAATTCCGATAGAATAGTTTGGGCGTCAATCCGTGGCCCTGAAATGACCTCTCGCTCATCAGTCCACCCCGGTGAGGAACTGGGCAGGCGGTAGGCTGAATTGATCAGCGATACGAGTTCCGATGCGTTCTCAATTGCAGCGTAGGAAAAGTTCATTTTATTCTCCAGCTAAACCGAGGCCACTGAATTCTGGGCCTGATCCAATCCCATTGCTAATTGCCTAACTCACGCTGGCAGTGTCGTGAGCAACCTCGATATGTTGCTATAGGCTGCGACGGTCGACGCTTTAATCCGATCCAGCAACGCTACCTTTTCGAGGTCTTTGGGATCGATGCCAGAAGCCATCATTGAGAAGCCGTCTAGCCGGGAGTTTTTGATCCAGTCTCTCACGGGCGGACTTGTTGCCTGTCGCAACCTGTTCTCGAGATCGACCTTCATTCCGCGAATATAATCGTCGACCGAAATGGGTACGGGAACGGGTGCAGCCAGTGCATTTTTCTCATCATCAGTGTCGAACTGAGCCTCAATAAATGCGATAAGCGCGCCGCTGAACGGGATTTGTGGAAAGCGAACTGCTTGTATAACGATCCGCCCGTCTTGAAAGATTGGTAAGCCCGGCTTTTGGCACACAGCAGAAGCACTACAATCGATATAAAGCGTGTCCGGACGCGCCGAGACACTCCGGGACGACATATCAAGCCGGTCATCTGCAAGATGGCGGACCTTACCCATCCTGATGACGTCTCTGATCGATGATAGCGCCTCGACTTCACCCTCTGACATGAAGGCAGCGCGAAACACCGTCGGCTCAACATTCTTGTCGACACGCAACCAGAACCCGGCTTCCTCGTGTCGACAGGCGAGATCTCTGGCGGAGGTGGCGAGCGCGATGTCCTCCCGCGCCTGAGCAATGCCCGAGAAGACCTCAGTGAAAAACTCAGGCGCGGGTTGGATTTTCGCCCGATTAACGAACCATTGATCGCGAGATACAACCCATCTTATCCGTTCCGGAGCAACACCCCGAGACAGGAGCCACAGGCAGGTGTCTGTTGCGGTTTTTCCCGCTCCAATCACGGCATAGTAATCAAACTCGTGGGCCACTCTTGGAAGGTCATTTGGCACGATACGCCTCACGCCGGGACCAGTTGTAAAGGTGCGCTTGTGCGTCAGGGGGATTGAATTGGTATAGTAGCTCGCGTCCACAAGCTTTCGTCTGATCCGGATCTGCTGAACCTTGCCGGACAATAGCTGTCTTACCCTGTCTCCAGTTTCATAGCTGCTCATCGGTAAATACGAGACGCGGCCACTTGCCAGCAGTCGATCCCTCATCACGGCATGGCAATAGGCGATAATTTCCGGTGCATCCGCCAGGCGGGCGAAGCCCTTGTTATAACCGTCACTATCAATTCTTTCGTCGCCTAAAGGGGTGGATTCAACTCCGTAAAAGCTGCTGGGCTGGTGCAGCCGCACGAATGGGTAGGCGTCGTTCCAATGACCACCAGGCGCGTCACGTTTATCCACGATGGTAACATGGGCATCTGTTCGCCGGGTCAATTCGTCGGCGAAGGCGAGACCTGAAAGGCCAGCGCCAATCACCAGATAATCAGTTTCAATCATATCGGAATTCCGCAGGAGCTGGCGCGTATCAAGCGGGCTTGCCGCTGCGCATTTCAGTATGCTCCGGTCAACCGACTGTCATCCTCCCGCAAAAGAGTCTGAATGGCATGACCAAGAGCTCGCTCAGGAAGCGGTAAGGAAACGGAGGAAGTTAGAGAATGACGAATTTTATATGAGTCTAATAGGAGGCTTCTATCAATTCAAATTCCATCTGCTGAGTGATGCGACACGTCTCTTGCATTTAAATAGGATTCCTATACATATTGCGTGACTATAGTTCCTGAGCTGAGTTCGAGTTGAATCGCATCATAAGAGGATACTGTGTTATGCCTGGTTCAAACCATATCACCCTCGCACCCGAACTGGCCGTCAGCCAGTGGTTCAACACCAAGGTGCCTCTGACACTCGCCAATCTAAGAGGAAAGCCGATCTGGCTGCACGCTTTCCAGCTGCTTTGCCCGGGCTGCGTCTCAGACGCAATTCCGCAAATGAAGCGGGTGGAAAGGATCTTTGCTAGATCCGATTTGCAAATCATCGGTCTTCACACCGTCTTTGAGCATCATCAGGCGATGAGCCCGATTACTCTTGAAGCATTCCTCCACGAATACCGGATCACCTCCCCTGTTGGCGTTGATCTTGCAGACCCTCGATCAGATACCCCAATCACAATGCAGCGATATGGGTTCCGCGGAACTCCCTCGTCTGTTCTAATCGGGCGTGATGGAGCGATCATTCATGCTGCCTTTGGCGTGGAAGACGATATTGCGCTTGGAGCACGCATCGCCATGGCACTCGCCGCCTCACAGGAAGAGCCACAGGTAGAGACTGCGCAGTATGAACCAAACGGCTGCGCTAACGGGCGATGCAGTGTCGAACATCAATCTAGATGATCGTTACCGGACAGTACCCATAAAGCTTAAATCAGAGAGGAAATCCAATGAACATCTCCAGACGCGCGTTACTTGCCGCGGGCGGCGCAGTTGCACTATCCTCAACGCTTTCGTCACCAAAGGTTGCTCGAGCAGCAACACCGTTTTCGCAGCCGCCATTGCCTTACAATCAAAGCGCTCTTGCTCCTGTAATATCAGAACGGACTGTTGGTCTCCATTACAGCAAGCATCACAGTGCCTACTTTAAAAATCTGAATGCTCTTGCGCAGGGCACGCGCTACGAGGCGATGTCACTTGAAGAGGTTGTGAAAAGCACATCCGGCTCAAGCGGCAATGACCGCAAAATATTCAACAATGCGGCACAGGCCTGGAACCATAATGCCTATTGGGAGCAATTCGCACCTGGCGGCTCAGAGCGACCGGCAGGCAAAGTTGCAGCTGAAATTGATGCAGCGTTTGGCAACTGGGACGAGTTTGTCAAAAAGAGCGTGACCGTGTCAGACAGCGTCTTCGGCACAGGCTGGATTTGGTTGACCCGTGGAGATCAAGGCAAACTGGAATTTGTTGGTTATGAAGATGCAAACAACCCAATGGCAACAGGCAAACCTGCCTATCTCGGGATCGATATCTGGGAGCACGCATATTACCTCGATTACGAAAATCGGAAGGCAGATCATATTCGAGCGATATTGGAGAAACTGGTAAATTGGCAGGTAGTCGGCCAGCGCATGGGCGTATAACAATTCAACAGCACTGAGGAAAAGCATCAGTTGCTCCGCAGTGCTTTTCCTTTTTTCGTTTGTAGTGTCCGCTGAATTTTTGGAACCTTTTTCACATCATGGAAACACCTAAAGATCCCCATTCAATCAACTATCGGATCCGCGAAGGGCTGGCACGCATTGCCACAATCATGCGGGTCGATGAGTGGAACCGGGCCAAAACGCTGGGGCTCAACCCGACCCAGTTGGCGATCTTGACGGTGCTCGACGGCCGCGTTTCTGGCCTTGGCGTAAAGGACGTTGCCGCTCACCTCGGCATTTCCCAACCAACCGCAACAGATTCCTTGAACGCTCTCGAGAAGAAGGCACTTGTTGAGAGGCGCGCCAGCGCCGAAGATCGACGCGCGGTGCGGATACACCTGACTGCGTCCGGCGCCGATATACTCCAATCTCACCATCAGGACAGTTTAGCTGAACGGGCCGTCGGAGCACTGGCTAGCTGTGAACAAGAAGATCTGTTGCTGCTTCTAATCACAATGATCCGCGAATTGCAGGAACAGAACAAGATCCCCGAGCAGCGCATGTGCGTGACATGTCGTTACTTCGCACCCTTCGAACATAGTAATCCCTCACATCCACACCATTGCCGGTTCGTGGATGCCGCATTCGGGCAGAGTGAGTTGCGGATTGATTGTCGTGACCAACTACCATCGGATACGCAAAAACGCGCCGCCGACTGGGAAAAATTCCAGGCCGACGGCGCTTCTCTATAGCCAAAAACATCGCCTAGTCAGGTCGCCAGCGTCGTCCTCTGTCAGCTACCGCATGCTAAAAGGTCCGTATCAGGACATCTTCTCAATCTTGCCGCAAGCGATTGGGATGGTCACATGTGATGGCACAGTTCCCAAGGAGCCGACGGACGAGGGAAGGTGGGAGTCGCTGGGAATGCCGTGCACGTAGATAACACGCTTATCCAGATCGATCGTCCCGCCGGAGTAGGTCCGGCCGAAGGTCTCGGCAAGTTGCTTCAACGGTACGGTTTTCGTGTACTCGAAATCTCCCTTGGCAGAAGCGTGTGGATAGGTGTTCGTGGGAATCACCATCTCCTCGGGCTTGTCGTTGAAGGGCACCATTGTCGTACCAGAAGGCTTTTCAGTTTCACCCAGATCGATATAGCCATCCTTATTGGTATCCATGTTCTGGGTAACACAGGAAGCATTGCGTCCATCGGGGAAGCCATGGAAGTGCTCCCAATGTTCTATATTGGCCGGAACGCCACTCATCTTGATGTGAACTTCGAGATTATCGCCTTTGATCGTAAAAAGTGCCTCACCTACCGAGGTTGATCCGATTTTGTCCGCGTTCAAGGCGGTAAGGCGGGCACGATAGCTTTCCGTCTCGGCGGCCTGCGCTTGAAGGTTTGCAGAAATTGTCGCCAAAATGGCCAGAATTAAAATCTTGCTGCGCATCGTTCTTCTCCTGAAGAATAGGTTGATAGCGAATGGGCAAACAGGAACGGGCCGCAGAAGCGGCCCGTTCAAGCAGTATGTTTCAAGCGGCGCGGGTGAGCTTCACACCCGGGAAATCAACCGGTACATCGAGAGCGACATTGATGTAGTTGGTGAAAAGGTTGAGCGCGACATGGGCGACGATCTCAACGATTTCTTCGTCGTCAAAGCCTGCTGCACGCAGTGCATCGACATCCGCATCGTGCAGGTCTGCTCGACGCTCAACGACCTTGGTGACGAAAGCAAGAGCTGCCGCTGTGCGTGGATCGTTAGAACGACCCGCTTGCGCTTCAGACATTTCTTCCGGCGTAGCGCCAGCCCGGCGGCCGAGCAAGGTATGCGCCGCGAGGCAATAATTGCAATTGTTGCGATCGGCAATTGCAACGGCGATCTGCTCGCCAAGCTTGGCACCCAGACGGCCACCGCCCAGTGCTCCAAACGCACCCCACATGCTATTCAAAGCAGAGGGAGAATTGGCGACAGCCTTGAACATATTTGGCACAACACCAAATGCGCCTTTGATTTGTTGAAGCTGGGCCGCAACCTCAGATCTTGCAGTAGAGGGGTCAACGAGGGTAACTCTAGTCATAGTCTTTCTCTCTTTAGCCTGGGGGGAAGATATGCCGGTTCGTCGATGGCAGTCGGCGAGCCGGCGCTCGGTAATTACTTGGTGGCCTGAACTTTGCCGGGCAGGCTTAGATCGCCTGACGCAACCTTGAACACGTTGGCCACACACAACAGGGGAGCGTGCAGATTGCCGTTCACCTTCAGGCCTGCCGTTACGCCATCGAACGAAGCGCCTTTAATGCCGTTAATGAGCTTAAGCGGGATCTGCACATCAACCTTATCGCCCGTAAATGTCGTTGGATATTCAGGGCTATCGATCAGCAGAGGTACGCCCGGCCAGGTCTCAGGCACTTTTGGAGTTGTACCTTTTGGAATGTCGACGACCTTGAGGCCAGCACCGCAAGCCTGATCTTTCGTCAACACCACCCAATGCGGATGCCAGATGTGGCGGTTCTTCGCACCTTTGGCGGCATCATCAAAATCGGGGTGGAATGTGACAGCAAGCGCAACAATGCCTTGCTTCTTGTCAAAGCCTATCTCGCCACTATCGAGGCTTGTGGGCCAGACATAGGCGTAGACTTGCGATCCTTCAAATTTGCCCGTCGCATCAGGCTTATCCTTGCCAGCTTCGCCACGAACACGAGTGGAAAAGATTGCGTTCTCGCCCTTTGTTGTAATTGTTGTTTCAACGATGTCGAAAGACGCCGTGACATCATCCTTGGCTTTGGCCGTAATTGGCCCTGCATTAGCAATTGTCAGGCATAGCAATGCCGTTCCGGCGGCTGCAGCGCCGGTGGAATATTTCAGATTCATGGACCTTGTTCCTTCTCTCTGCCTGGGGTTGGAGGCAATCCCTGGTTTAAGCTTTCCAGGTGGCAGCCTGGTCAGCGGGATTGACTGACTATGTTGGCAAGCGGCTCACATCCGTTCGTAACCTGCCGATGCACTATTTATATAGGACTCCTATATACATTCAACTCTTTTCTTTTGCGTTTCGATTTTTTCTTCCTGGAGTGCTGGCGGCAGCGAAGCGCGAAGAAGAGCGACACCGCGTTCAAGCTCGGCATCGTCAAGGGCAGCAAACCCCAAACGGAATGCTTCAGGCGCATTGTTGACATCGAGAGAGAAGTGCACGCCTGGCAATACAGCAAGGCCCACCCGCGTAGCACTCGCGGCCCAAGTCTCAGCACTAATGCCCGGACGGAGCCTTAGCCACATCGCCAGACCACCGGACGGCATGTCAAAATCAGCGTAATCGCTTAATTGGGCGCGCAATAGGCCAGCGAGTTTATCTCGCCTCTGATGATAAATGTGGCATGCTTTGCGAGCATGCCGACGTACAGTGCCATCAGCAATCAGATCAGCTAACGCTTGCTCCAAGGCAATATCGCCTTGACGATCTATCGCTTCGCGAAAATCAGCCATACGCCGCAATATCCGTGGACTGGCAACCGCATAGCCAAGCCGAATACCGGGACTGATAAGCTTGGACAGAGAGCCAATATAGACGAAGTTGAGATCGCCCTGACACTGGGAAGCCAAAGGCAGAACGGGGCGTCCTCCGAACCGATACTCGTTGTCGTAGTCATCTTCGATAACGGCCAGGTCATACTTGCGAGCGATCTCTAGAAGACGAAGTCTGCGCGCATGGCTTAATGGCACTGTTGTCGGATACTGATGGTGCGGCGTAACATAGACCGCTCTGACACGCCTATCGGTCCTCGCCAAATCCTCCAGAGCATCCACATCGATGCCTTCCTGATCTACCGGAACGCCCACCACTTCAGCGCCACTTGCGCGAAACGCTGCCCATGCCAGTGAATAGCCGGGCGTTTCCACAGCGATGCGCAAACACTGGTCTCCAACCGCACTGGCCGCGAGGAAAAGCGCCATTTGGCTTCCTCGGGTAATAAAGATGTGGTCGGCAGAAACATTCAGGCCCCGATCGTCTTTCAGATAAAAAGCCAGAGCCTCTCGCAGAAAAGGGTTACCGCGCGGATCGCCATAAGTGTCTCCAGACATGAAAATTGGTGACGTCACTGCCCTGCGGAAAGCTTGCCCAAGCGCTACAGTCGGCGCCAGACGCGTATCTGGAACACCGTCGGAGAAGCGGATCGAGGGGCGATGCGAAGCCAGGCCGTAAATATTTCTCTCGGATGCACGCGCAACTCTGGGAGCATCCCTGAGATCGGGGAGATTTCTTGCAACATAGGTGCCGCGAGATGGCGCAGCTTTCAGCCAGCCTTGCGTTAGCAGCTCCTGATAGGCGGCATCGACGGTGTTGCGGTTAAGGCCCAGGGATTTTGCCATAGATCGAGTGCCTGGCAAAGGTTCGCCGGGAGCCAGCCGTCCGCGCTCTATCTCCGCGATGATCGACCGTGCCAATGCAAGAAAAATAGGCTCCCGCTCTTTCGGAACGACTTCAAGTGCCAGGACTGTGCCTTTTCCCATTTCAGCCTCTCACGCAAAAATTCTCCAGCCACACACTTGCTCAAACTTCGATTTGAGGCGGCAACTTGGAAGTTGTCGACGCAGGCCCGCGGCCTAAAGACATTACTGCCGCTTCGGCAATCCAAAACGAACAGGGTTGCAAGTGACTTTTTGGTTCACTGCAATATACGCAAAAATTTTCCCGTCTTACTGAATCCGCAGAACGCAACGCGAAGAGTCTTCTTGAAGATGTCCAAGTCATCTCAGAGATGGACACTCATTTTTGTCCCTTATTGCTGTGAGCATAGCGTGGTGCGATGAAAATCACTTACATCGCCTGGAACTAAATAAGACGGGCCGGTTGTATAATTAGTGGTAGGCCACCAGGGGTCAACCATCCGGCTGCAAGGCCGTGGAACAACCGGCTCTACCCACCCTCAAACAACGTCAAGATAGATGATGGAGGTGATCTTCCTATCAGAAGGGACTGGCAATGTTGAAAACGGCAATTGCACTGCGGCACGTCCACTTCGAGAACCTGGGAATATTCGAGGCGATAGTCCATCAAGCGGGCTACAAACTTCACTATTTTGATGTTGCCAGCCATGACCTAAAATCTTTCGACCCGACAGAGCCTGACCTGCTGTTCATACTCGGCGGGCCTGTCGGAGTTTACGAAGATGCAAATTATCCGTTTCTACTTGAAGAACGCAAAATCATCTCGGCGCGGCTCAACGCGCGTCGAATGACAGTTGGCATTTGCCTTGGAGCGCAGCAAATCGCAGCTGCTTTAGGAGCGAAAGTTACGCCGACAGGAACAAAAGAAATCGGGTTTGCGCCGTTGATGCTCAATGCAAATGGGCGCAATAGCCCACTTCGGCACCTTTGGGGCATCCCTGTTTTGCATTGGCATGGTGATATGTTCGAGGTGCCTTCGGAAGGCATTAATCTTGCTTCAACGCCGCCGTGCCCAACTCAGGCTTTTGTCATTGATGACTTCGTGCTGGCACTTCAGTTCCATCCCGAGGTGGATGCCTCCTGTGGTATGGAAGATTGGCTTGTGGGCCATGCTTTCGAGCTGGCGAATGCCGGGATCCCTCCTCAAACCATCCGTGAAGATGCGAAGAAATACGGCCCACGTTTGCGGGATGCAGGACGGCGAATGTTTGCCGAATGGCTCACAAATGCAAGCTCGTAATTTTTACCGAAGCGGTAGAGCTTAACCGATATTGATCAGAGCTACCGTTGCCCGCTGCGCGAGTTGTCTTCCGGCCCAGGCCACATCGCAAACCCGGCACACCGCTTGCTCCCGGCTGGCGCTTATGATGCTGCACACATCTCCATCATAAGACATAGAGACATCGATGAACTTTTCTGGCTTGTCACTTCGTGACCTCGAATACATCGTATGCGTAGCCGATCTTGCAAACTTCGGGCGAGCGGCCGATCAATGCGGTGTCTCTCAACCAGCGCTATCAGTTCAGGTACGTAAGGTGGAACGCTGGCTTGAAGTCGACATTTTTGAACGCAGCACCCGACGCGTCTACGTAACATCTCAAGGTGCAAAGATCGTAACCCAAGCGCGCAAGGTTTTGAAGGAAGCTTCGGTTCTTGCCGATCTCGGGCGAAGTAAAGAAAAGCCCTTCAGCGGAGAATTGAAACTCGGCGCAATTACGACACTTGGCCCCTATCTCTACCCACGCATCGTTACAGGACTAAGAGCGGCTTATCCAAATTCCACTCTTTTACTAAACGAGGGCATGAGCCGCGAGTTGATGGAAGCGCTAACAATCGGAGAGCTTGACGCGATTTTGATATCGCTGCCAGTCGGCAATAACACCTTGCAGTGGCAAAAGGTGTTTCATGAGGAATTTGTTCTAATCGGTCCGTTGGGCCATCCAGCAACTTTGCATGAGGGGCAGGCCTGGCACGAATTGCCATCCGAAGAACGCCTTGTTCTCAGTGAAGGTCATTGCCTACGCGAGCAGGCGCTGAAGGGATGCGGGGTAGCAGATACGAAAAAGCGGTTCGCGACGAGCATCTCGGCGCTGAAATACATGGTTAGCGCTGGCGAAGGTTGCACACTCCTTCCAGCCTTGGCGCTTTCGGAGATTGATGAGCTGACAGTTGCAGCTGTTCCACAGCCACATATCGGTCGCGATATAGCGTTGGTATGGCGCAAGCGAGATACGCGAGAAGAAGAATTCGAAGGATTGGCTACGCTCATTGCGGCGCTTGTGCCAAGCCATCAACTGGTCATGTCCCGGCAACTGGCCCTAGTCGATTGATAAGAAAAACCTAATAAGACTGATAGGGCATTTATCTTTCACCTATCATCTTACTCACACTAGGCTTCCCATAAACCTGCAGAGGCGGGTTGAAAGGGAGACGGATTATGGCGAAATTAACAACAGCATTTGGTGCGCCGGTTGCTGATGACAACAATACGTTGACGGCTGGCCCGCGCGGTCCGGCACTGCTTCAAGACGTATGGTTTCTTGAAAAACTGGCCCACTTCGACCGAGAAGTTATTCCCGAAAGGCGAATGCATGCAAAAGGCGCAGGTGCGTTTGGCGCATTCACCGTTACACACGACATCACCCGCTATACGCGCGCAAAAATTTTCTCGGAGATCGGCAAGCAGACGGAGATGTTTGTGAGATTCTCCTCCGTTGCCGGTGAAAGGGGTGCAGCGGATGCAGAGCGCGATATCCGCGGATTCGCCATGAAGTTTTATACCGAGGAAGGAAATTGGGACCTTGTTGGAAACAATACGCCTGTTTTCTTCATCAGAGACCCGCTGAAGTTTCCTGATCTCAATCATGCAGTGAAACGCGATCCACGCACCGGCATGCGCAGTGTCAACAACAATTGGGACTACTGGACGTTGTTACCGGAAGCTCTGCATCAGGTTACCATAGTAATGAGCGAGCGGGGCATCCCGAAATCGTGGCGGCATATGCATGGGTTCGGCAGCCACACCTTCAGCTTTATCAATGCCCAGAATGAGCGGCACTGGGTCAAATTCCATCTTCGTACGCAGCAGGGTATCGAAAACCTCTCTAACGAGGAGGCATCGGCCATCATCGGCGAAGATCGCGAAAATCATCAAAGAGATCTGTTCGAAAGCATCGAGAGTGGAAAGTATCCGCGCTGGACTATGTTCGTCCAAATTATGAGTGAAGAGGAGGCAGATGCATGCCACTTCAATCCGTTCGATCTCACGAAGATCTGGCCCAAAAAGGAATTTCCGCTCATTGAGGTGGGATATTTCGAGCTTAATCGAAACCCGGAGAACTTCTTCCAAGATGTAGAGCAAGCAGCTTTTTCCCCGGCAAACATAGTTCCGGGCATCGGATTTTCACCCGATAAGATGCTTCAGGGGAGGCTGTTCTCTTACGGCGATACGCAACGTTATCGGCTGGGTGTCAATCATGCGCAGATCCCCGTGAATGCCCCACGATGCCCTGTCCATTCCTATCATCGCGATGGCACCATGCGGGTAGATGGCAATGGTGGTCGCAGCACGCATTATTCTCCAAATAGCTTTGGAGCACTGCAGGAACAGCCCGATTTCTCGGAGCCGCCTTTGAGAAATACAGGTGCCGCCGCACGTTGGAACCATCGAGAGGATGACGACTATTTCAGTCAGCCGGGCAATCTTTTCAGACTGATGTCACCAAGACAAAAGGCCATCTTGTTTGAAAACACGGCAAGAGCAATCAAGGGTGCCGACCAGGCGATTATCGAACGGCACATCGTTCATTGTACCATGGCTGATCCCCATTATGGCGCAGGTGTTGCAAATGCAATTGCAAGCCTCTCGGCGGATCAGGCGGCACATTCCGCATTTGAGCCGGCAGCGGAATAACCACTTTAATTAAAGGCACCGAGGCGGAACACGCCTATCCGCCTCGGCATGTCACGGACCTTTTGCTGATCCAAGCGAACCCGCTGGATTGGCCAAATCAATAAGGGCAGATTGATCATATCTCACACCTGCCACGACAAGTGAGATCGTAATTCAAAACGAGGAACTTGAAGATGACGGCGCCAAGATCAGTACTAGTGCTGGGGGCCACAAGGCAACAAGGCGAGGCTGTGGCCCGATGGCTTCTGAAGTCAGGCTGAAATGTTGGGGACTGGCACGAGATGTCTTATCTTCCAGGGCACAGGCACTCGCTGAACAGCGTGTTTAAATTTGTATCGGTGATATGGCCGATGCAAATTCTATCGAACGCGCCATGACAGGTGTTAATGCTGTTTTCAGCATTCTGCCTAGTTTAGGTCAAGGCGAAACTTACCGCGTCACGGATGAGCAGGAGGTCCTTTAGGGCAACACGGTGGCTGACATTGCCAAAGCAACAGATGTGCGCCATTTCACTTATTCCTCTGCCATTGCTGTGGACAAGGGCAGGACAGGCATCGGACATTTTGATAGCAAAAGCGCCATTGAGGCGCATATCCGAGAGCTTGAAATCGGATACACAATCATCCGTCCCAGCACGTTTATGGAGATCCTGGTATTACCCGGTATGGGTCTGGAGTTGGGCAAGCTCAACTTCTTCATGCACCCGAACCAAGCAATGCAGTTCATTGTGGTAGATGATATTGGAAAGATCGTTAGCCAAATTCTTCAGACGCCATCCACGTAAATTGGCCATACGCTGGATATTGCGGGGGATGAACGTCCGGACACGCAGATAGTTGGACAGCTCAGAAATATCCTTCTGAAATCAGCGCCTCGATGATTAGTTTTTCTCAAGAAAATGGGCACCGCAAGAACGTGAAAGCCCGGTACCACGTCCGGTGCTGCAGTCGCGGCAAGACTCAGCACGAACGGCAGCCTCGGAAACGGCCGCCTCCATGCATCTACTCCGAACCGGCCTGCACATCCACACAAATCCGGCCCGTGAGCATTTCCCCATATGCCGCTAGCTCTGTCTCCGTACGCGCTCCGGCGCGGCTTCGATCAAAGGAGAATTCTGATGATAGCTTCTCTTAGTCAAACTCTAATTCTTTCACTCTGTAGCTTCGCCTGTATGGCTGGCGTTGGACTGCGGGAAGCTGGCGCTGCGGATTCTCAGAGCATTGTCCAGGCCCTCAAGGCGGTGGCAGGCAATCCTCCTGGCGTTCGTGCAGCATTTGCGAAGGGCCAATGTGTGCATGGATCCTATACTCCTTCGCCAGACGCGACGAAGGTCACGAACTCGGAAAGTTTCATCCGTCCCTGGCCGATCGTCGGCCGGTTCTCGATCAGCGGGGGCAATCCGAAAGTTGCCGATACATCGAAAGTCAACCTGCGTGGGTTTTCGGTCAAGCTCCTCTCAGGCAGCAGCGAAACACATCTTCTTCTGGAAAACGCGCCGGTGCATTTTGCAAAAACGCTGGACCAGATGCTGGCCTTCCTGCGAGTCCGTGCTCCCGGCACTGATGGAAAACCGAATCAGGAGGCAATCATCGAGTTCACCAAGGCCAATCCGGAGACGACCCGCCAAGCCGAATACGTAAAAGGAAAGCCGCTGCCCGGCAGCTATGCAGGCGTTGTCTACTGGGGTGTTCATTCTTTCACTGGGATCAACGCCACCGGCCACAAGGTGCCTTTCAAGTTTAAGCTCGTTCCACATGCTGGCGAGATCGGCCTGACTGACGAGGAGGCAAAAAGCAAGGCACCGGGCTTTCTGTTCGAAGAACTGACGCAGCGCCTAAAGAAGGATCCGGTACGGTTCGACGTTGTGGCTCTGCTCGCAGAGCCGGGCGACGATCTAAGCCATGATGTGACTTTGCGGTGGAAGAACGAGGACAAAAGACTCACAATCACGCTCGGCACGGTCGCAATCACGGGGTTAGAACCGAACGAAACCTGCGACGACACGATCTTTGACCCCGGCCTTATCGCCGACGGCATTGAGCCACCGGCGGACGAGATATTCGAAGCGCGCAAAACCGCCTACGCCATCTCTTTAGGGTTGCGTTCGAAGTGACGACTACGATTATCGCCGGCGTGGCACTCCTACGCACTGCCGGCGATGCGTAACAAACTGGCGAGGTCCGTCGCCAATCAAATGATGCCCGATGCCGGAATCTACGCGCAGAAGATCAATTTCCCGGCCGTGTGAGAGGGGCCAAGTGCTTGCGTGTTACACCACATCCGCCACACATCGAACCCGACGAGAACACCTTGTTCACAGCGGTGGCAAGGGTTCGGCGACGTCTGCCGTATCGCTGTGAGATAGACGTCCCGCCGCGTATAGAGCAGGAAGTACGCCAATGACAGGTAAATTAAGATCGATCAACGGCAGGAGCTTTTGCCTGAAAGGACCATCTCTACTATTCGATTTTCTGCGATCAAAACGTCTAGAACTTTCATCTCCGGCCTATTTTGGAGCGATGTTGCCCGGCGCGTCGCCTATTGCTGTCGTCAGCCACAGTGCCGCAGTCTGGCTAGTTGGGCAGATAATGCAGGCTGACTGATGCCAAGGCGGCGGGACGCACGCGTCACATTTTTCTCATCAAGGAGAATGCTGAGCGACACCAGCAAGTTCAAATTATGCCCGGATATATCCATGGAGATTATACCATCTATATCAACTATCGATTTTGATTATGTCACGGTCATGGGTAGTGATCAACACGAGCGAAGACAAGCGCTTTAATTGAGGCGCAGATCATCTTTGATGAATTAGGGAGGAATGCACCATGTGCAGGTTCCGCTTTGGCGATGTGAGCATTGAAAAAGTTACAGAAGGACCCGGATTTGCCCCTGAGTTTCTCTTTCCCCATTGGGATCCTGCGGTGCTTGCGCAAAATCGCGATCTGATGGTGCCGGAATGCTTCGATGAAGTGCAGGGGAAGTTTATCGCCAGCGTTCATACATGGGTGCTGAGGACGAGGCATCATACGATCTTGATCGACAGTTGTGCCGGCAACCACAAAGAGCGACCAAGCTTGCCACGCTTTCATCAGTTGAATCTGCCCTTTCTGACAAGGCTGGATGAGGCAGGCGTTCACCCCGAAGAAGTCGATTACGTCATGTGTACGCATTTGCACGCAGATCACTGCGGTTGGAATACGCAATTGGTGGACGGACGGTGGATACCAACCTTTCCAAATGCGAAGTACGTCTTTTCAAAGAACGAGCACGATCATTGGCAAGGTCCTGCGGGGCGTGAAGGTTTCCACGCGAATGTTTTCGAAGACAGCGTCCTTCCAGTCATCGCAGCCGGTCAAGCCCTCATCGTCGATGGTGAAGCATCGGTTGGGGAGGGATTGATTTTCCGCCCAACACCCGGTCACAGCCCTGGGCACGTCGCTATTACTCTCGACTACGGTGGCCACAAAGGTGTCTTTGGCGGCGATATCATGCATCAACCACTGCAAGTTTTGAGGCCGGACTGGAACAGTGCGTTCTGCGAGAACCAAGACCATGCAAGGGCATCTCGGCGCTGGCTGCTGGAATATGCTGCCGAGCAGGATGCGACGGTCTTCACAGCGCATTTTGCAAGCAGTTCTGCTGGAAAAGTCTGCGCGAAGGGCAGGGATTTCGCCTGGCGTTTCGTTACAGGAAAGGGAAATTGATATGAACCCGGTCGTAACGGAAGAGTTCTTTATCCCGAGTGACTCGGAGAACCTTAACCTGTTCGTGCGCAATAAGCGGTTGAAAGACCACGACACGTTCCGCGCCGAGAAAGCAATTTTATTTGTTGCTGGCGCGGCTTACCCGGCGTCAACGACTTTTGACCTTGCTCTTGGCGGCACATCTTGGATGGATCACCTCGCTAGGACTGGATATGATACTTACCTCGTTGATGTTCGCGGTTATGGCCGCTCCGACCGTCCTGCCGAGATGGACGAGCCCGCTCAGAACAACTTACCCATAGTTCGCACGGAAGTCGCGGTCGGCGACGTCAAGTCGGCGATAGACTTCATATGCCGTAAGCGAGCCATTAGCGCTCTTAATCTGATAGGATGGTCATGGGGAACATCGCTGATGGCGCGCTATACCATTGCGAACGTTCAGACGGTGAACAAGCTGGTTCTTGTAGCACCACAATGGCTCCGTATGACACCAAGCCTGGCTGACGACGGGGGTACTCTCGGCGCGTATCGCTTGGTTACACGGTCCTCGACGAAAGGTCGGTGGCTTAACGGGGTTCCTGAACACAAACGCGAGAAAATTCTTCCAACAGACTGGTTTGATGCCTGGGCGGACGCAACGTTCCAGACAGAACCCCAGGGAGACAGGACAGGCTATAAGACACTACGTGCACCAAATGGTACGGTGGCCGATAGCCGTGAGTTCTGGGCCTCCGGAAAACCGCTCTACAATCCTTCCGATATCACCGTGCCGGTCATGATTATTCATGGAGAATGGGATCAGGACTGCCCACTAGATATGTCCCGTGCAGTGTTCTCAAAACTCAAAGCAGCGCCTTACAAGCGATGGGTCGAAGTGGGAGAAGCGACCCATTGTCTCTTTATGGAAAGCGGTCGTTGGCAAGTCTTCAACTCGGTCAGAAGCTTCTTTGATGAAGTTCCGCCCGACGGAATATGAAGCCGAGGGCCCTTGCATTAACTGGCAAGGGTTGCAGCAAGGCGCATCCTTGGTGTAGAAGCCCCAAACGGCAGTGCCTGGGGCATTTTTTAAATCGCTGTTGTTTTTCGCCTGCATTCACGTGCCGCAGTGGAAGAGCGTTCGGAAAGTACGGGACGAACTCACCACCGACGATCTCTATGGCCTCCTGATGACGGATCCGAACGATCTCGTCACTTGTCCGGTTCTGGGGACTACTGCGCAGCAAGCTGCCCGCTAATTCCCCTGATAGGCAGAGTCCACCTCCTCCGCTTGCAACCCCATTGTGGTCATTCGGACGACGGCCCCTGTCGCCGAAAGCTGACGCCTGTGGGGGCGCTTTGCAAATCGCGCGCCCCCAGCTTGCATTAGCGCAAGGATATCGGCGCATCGCCTGCGATCAATGCCGCCTGGAGAAGCGGTCGACCAGGCCCATTCAGCCAGTCATCGAAACTTGTCAGCTTGCCGAATTCGGCTCTTAAAGCAGCAAGATCGGCATTTCCCGCCAGTCGGCCGTCATCGAACAGGGCAGCAAGTCGGCCAAGGAAAGGGCTTTCCTCCAGCAGGCTGTCCGGGAACCGATGATAAGTGATCGGTCGTGCTGCCGCCCTGCTCAGACTGTCCTGCAGGCCAGCACCCGTTATTTCGTCTCCGGCGATCTCGATCGTTCGCCCGACAAAGCGGTCGGGAGAGGCGAAGATCGTTGCGACGATCGTGCCAATATCCTGCACTGCAATGATCTGCGCGCGCTGCTCGGTGCGGACGAATGAGGTAAAGACGCCCCTTTCGAGACCCATGCCTGGTAGCATCAGCAGTTCCATGAAGGCGGCGGGACGCACGATGGTAGCCAACAGATCGAGGTCGCGAACATAGGCTTCGATCTCGGCCTTGCTGTCGAAGTGACCCATGCCTGTTTTCTCAGTGCCCACAGCATTAACTGAGGTGTAGACAAGATGTTGTACACCGCTCTCTACGGCAATGTCGGCAATGGCCTTGCCATAACGAATTTCATCCGCGTCGGTGACGTTGTAGGCAGCGCCTTGCCCTGAGCTGGGTTGGACGCTGAAGACGCCGTAGACACCCGTCATGGCGTTTCGCATCGAGGCCCTATCGGAGAGGTCGCCTTGAACGACGGCAATGCCCTTGCCTGCCAAGGCCTTGACGCGCTCGGAGTCAGGGTTGCGCACCAAGGCGCGCACGGCCCAACCTTGTTCGCGCAGCGCCGTGGCGACGGCTCCGCCCTGTTGCCCTGTGGCGCCGAAAACGAGAACGATCCGATCGTTGTTAGATGTATTTTGGGTGGGCATTGAAGCCTCCTTGTTGCTGGAGGCCGTATAGGTATACATATTAAACTTGGACGCAATTACGCACCTGAAAGCTACCAGGTAGCTTGGAGTATCCTACAATGGCCAACTTCACACAGGAAGATCTCGAACTCAATCGAGTCGTGCTTGAAGAAATTACAACCAAGTGGTCGCTGCTGGTTCTGGGTCACCTGTGTGGTGGCGCCATGCGCTTCAATGCTTTACGACGAGCAAATGAAGGGATCACTCAAAAGGCGCTGACCCAGTGTCTGCGAAGGCTGGAGGCCAACGGGTTCATCAAACGCACCGTTGTCAGCACCGCACCTGTCGCGGTCGTTTATGAAGTCTCGACCCTTGGCCGTTCCCTCGAGCCGCATCTGCGCGCCATTTTGAAGTGGACGCAAGAGCACCGAGAAGAAGTCATGGCCGCTCAACGGGCATTTTCTCTCACCGCCGACGGCAAGGCGTAGGCTTCGTGGGGAATCAATGCCCACTTTCCGGCGGTCCACTCTAGAAGCTTTAATTCCGCTTCCCACCCCACTTAGGCAGAAGCACCGATCAAAGAAGAAGATCTGCTTTCGATATTCGGCCAAGGCCTTGTAAAGGGCTAAAATGAAAGCGCGAAACGGTCGTTACGCACGAGCCGCATATAGCTAGGCCTATTCGCCTTGATGGGTTCCGAACCGACGGCCTGTTAATCGAAGTTCTGACCACTCCACGGATTAATCACTTTCAATCCAGCTGCCTTGAACGGGCTTATGTCTCTCGATGCCACAACTAGGCCCCTCTCTGCGGCTGTGGCCGCAATCAATCCATCGGCCATACCGATTGCTTTACCGGATACTCGCGCGTCTGCCATCAATTCAGAGTAGATGCGCGAGGTGCTTAGGGTGAAGGGCAGAATACGCTCAACAAAATGCGGTAGCACGTCATCCTCAAGGCGGGTGCGGAGGATGTATTGACGTCGCCCGACAGGCATTGATGCGATGCCAAACCGTAGCTCCGCAACTGATATCGCAGAGATAAAGAGTGTTTCGATTGCCTGGGCATCCAACCAAGCCACAACCTCTGCAGCAGGGGCCGGCTTCCATGGCTCGGATATCACGTTGGTGTCAATCAAGATCATTCGAAAGTCATTGGCTCAGCTGGCGCCTTGTTTCGCTCTTGTAGAACTTCAACATCGTCGCCTGACAGGTCGGCCTCCCGACCTATGTCTACGAGCAATGACCCGAGCATTACGCGCTCAGACGGGCGAACAGCGGCCTCGAGGATATCACGAATTTCCGCCTCAGTACTTCGGCCGTGATGAGCTGCTCTCACACGCAACGCGCGGTGGGTTTCAGCAGAAAGATTCCGAATGGTGACTGCCGGCATCCTCATGACCTCATCTAGCCATCAACAATGATATCAACTTAATCCCCTTGATATCATTGTTCAAGTGACTCTCGGAGAGGCAGGAGGGAAATCGACCGAGCTTGGTCTCCTACCAAAGCTTGGAGAAGCGAGCTCATCGTGGCATATCGTTGAATTATGGAACACAGAAGACCATCATTCTGCGGCCTCCAGCCGAGCCCCTGGGAACAATTCGACAAGGAGTTCCACCTGGTCTACGTCCTCCAGAAGGCATGCTGTCGTCGAGAGCGCGTCCGCAACCGCCGCCGTGGGCGCAGAAATCGATACAGTGCGCCACATCGGCGATGCTGGTGTTCCGCTCGCGGGATCAAGAATGTGCCCGTGCCGCCCTGCAGCGTCGAATGTCGTTCCAAGCGGCGACGATGTGGCGAGAGCGCGCTGCCGCAAACCGACAGACCCGCCAGCTTCGAGCCGAATAGACCAGTCAGCCCCGCTGGGATTGCCGCCCAGAGCGCGGAATTCTCCAGTGTCGATTAGAATGTCCGACAGGCCTTCTGCCTCCAGCAATGCCGCCACCCGATCCGCAACATAGCCTTGGCCAATACCGTTCAACGTGAGTGCCATGCCCGGCCGAAGATCGAGTCTCGCCGAATCCAGTTCGACCTTGTCCCACCCGACCAACGCTTTCGCCGCAGCGAGCGCTTGCGCATCCGGCTGGCCCCCGCGCGCGGCGGCTTCGGCCCAGACCGCCCACAACGGTTGCACGGTCGGATCAAACCTCCCCCCGCTGGCGTGGTTCACCGCGCCGGCGATCGACAAGCATTCAAGCAGTTCGAACGGTGGCTCGGTCAGGAAGCCCTGCCGGTTGAGCCGCGCCAGCGCACTATCCGGGCGATAGAGGCTCAGAATACCCTCCAGCCGTTTAATTTCAGCCAATACGCGGGCGACAACAGCCTCAGCGTCAGGATGGTCGATCCGAATAGAAGCTCGCGCTCCAAGTGCCTGCCCGGTCCATAATTTCAAGCCTTGGGGCGCGGCTCGTGTCACCGCAGGCAAAAGGGCAAAGGCAGCGGAAATGGTGATCAGGCGGCGGCGTGTTAGTGGCATGGCTCAGCCTCCCGCACTTTTTGGCATGGCGCGCAGGCGGTTCTCGAACTCGGCATCCTCACCGTGCAGGTGAGGGTCGGCACCGTCTTCCACCGGCGTCAACACCATGTCGTCAGTGATCTCTGCGAAGGATAAGACACGGCCGCCTTCTCCGCGTGCGAACTCCTCGGCTTTTTGGCGACTCGAAAAGGGGATAGTTTCCGGCGCACCCATGCCACCTTCGCGGTGCGATCCCACGACGAATACTGCTTTGTCTATAGCGACCCAATTGCCATCGCCTGGCTTATCCCAAGTAGCCCCCGCCGCCCCCATATCGTTCACATAAACGATGAGAATTGGAGCCATCTGCTCAGGCCCCCGCATGTAGGCGATGGCATCTCGCACTTGGCTGAAGAACAACGGGGCCGGCATGCCCTCGAGAAATACCTGACCCTTAGGTCCCGGATGCTCAAGCAGGTTCATCTGGCAATAGTGGCCGAGCGTTTCGGCAGTCATGTCCTGAGGTGTCAAGTCTTGAGCGGTCCTTTCCTGGCAGGCAGCGAGCAGTGCCAGAAGACCGACGATCAGGAAGGAGCGGAGCGGATTTCGCATATGCCGTCTCATGGGGTTACCTTTCGAAAAGCGGCGAGTGCTAGGGTGATGGCCAGCAACGGCGAGAGGAACAGCGAGGCAGCCGATTGCCACAGCGGAATTGCTCCCGCTGCCCCGCCAATGCCGCCGGCGGCTGCAACAGCCTGACCGGCTGACAGATTGAAAACGCGAAACGCATCGGCGGGGTTGGCGAGCAGAGCGATGGGTAAGGCTTGCGTGGTGAAGGCGCCACCTTGATCAGTGACGATCAATGCCAGAAGCGCAAGGTCGTAAAGCACCACGGCGACGAGCCAGAGCGCGATCGCAAGTCCCGCAGCACCAGAGGGGCGCCGCGCCAGTGCCGAAAGTGCATATCCGGCGCCAAGAAAGGTGGCGCCCAGCAGAACGGAGGACCAGATCAGCCGCACCAGGGCAGTAATGCCCATAATCGCGCTTGGATCAGACCACACCGCCACCACGAGTGCCGCGCCATAGCCGAGGGTTACCGCGAGTGCAAGGATCGCAATATGTGCCAGTAGCTTGCCCACCAGGATCTGCAGGCGTGACACTGGATAGGTGAGAAGCAGAGTCAGCGTGCCACGCTCCACCTCCCCCGCTATGGCGTCGAAACTCATCAAAAGCGCAAGAAGCGGCACGAGATAGACGGCCAGTGACGTCAGCGAGGCAACCGTGACTGACAACCTATCCACGCCGACATCGCCCGTAGGCGCGGATCCGGCAGCCGCCAACACGAGCGCAAACAGCACCATCATGCCGGTGGCAATTAGCACCCAGCGATTGCGGAAGGCGATGCGGAACTCGCTGATGGCGGTGGCAAGGATTTGGCTCATTGCCCGTCCCTCCTACTGAAATAGCTGTAGATGTCCTCAAGGCTCGGTGGGATCACATCAAGGTCTGCGACTTGCGGTCCCCACGCTGTGATCCGGGCGAGGAGCGGCAACTTCTCTCCTTGTGCACAAGGTATGCGCAGCAGCCCATCGGCGCCGACGCATGCCTCCGGAAAGGCGGCCACGAGCGCTTCTGCGTGGCCCTCTGCTGGGCGGACAAGGAGCATGATCGGCAGGGCAGCGCGGGTGCGGAGATCGGCAAGCGAGCCCTCCGCCACCAATTGCCCGCCAGACAGTATAAGAATGCTGTCGGTGCGTGCTTCGACCTCGGTCAGCGCGTGCGAAGACAACAGGATCGCCGTTCCATCGGCCGAAAGACCATCCAGCAGGTCGTAGAAATCTCGCCGCGACACCGGATCGAGACCAGAGGTGGGCTCATCGAGAACAAGAAGGCGGGGACGACCGATCAAGGTCTGGGCGAGGCCGACACGCTGACGCATGCCCTTGGAATAGGTGCCGATTCGCCTGCGCGCCGCATGCGCAAGCCCTACGCGGGCCAAAAGCTCCGGTGCGATACGGGGATTTTCACCACGCAGCGCCAGGTAGTGACTGATCTGTTCCTCGCCAGTAAGCGCGGGATGAAAGGCAACGTTTTCCGGCAGATAGGCCACCTGCCTGCGCGCAGCGGCCGATCCCGGCGTTTCGCCACACACTGAGACTTCACCTCTGTCGAATGGGATCAGCCCCAGGATGATCTTCATCATTGTAGACTTGCCGGCGCCATTGTGTCCCAGCAGCGCGGCACGCCTTCCGGGCTGCAGGGTCAGCGAGACCTGCTTCAGCGCTTCAACGGACTGGAAGCGCTTAGTGAGCTGAGAAATTGTCAGGGTCGGTGTCATCAAAATTTCCTGTCGCCCATCGGCCGGCGGCCTGAGCTTCGTAGCGGAGAATGTCTTCCGGCACCGGGAGCGTCAGCGGGCGCATCAAGGGAGCGCTGTCTCGAACCCCTCCGGGCAGTGTCGCGGGGAAGTCCCGCTGGCTCCAGCGGACCAGTTGTATGGCCGGCGATCCGATCAGAAGGCTCGCCGCAGGCTGCGACCATAGAACCTGGTCCATCACGTCGTTCGGGCGGTAGAAGCCGTCGGCGATGCCGTCGCCATTTAGATCGAAAGCGGGATGATCTGACCAGAAATTTCCCCGGCCCTCATGGCTCCATTCCATGTTGCGGGTCCCGACATATTTGACCTGTTCACGATTGGCGATGAAGGCATTGCCGCTCAGTACATTCTTCTCCGAACCGGCGGTGAAGTGAATGCCGATGCCGCAGCCCTCGAAGCGGTTGTTCCAGATCAGGTTCTTGTGGGCATTGTAGATAAACAAGCACTTTTTCGTGCCCCCACGCACCAGATTGCCGGTGACGTCGGCATTGTTGGCATAGTTCAGCATCAGCCCGTGCTCGCGGTCGCCGAGGCTCAAGTTGTCCAGGATTTTCGCCTGGTTCGAGAACATGATGGCAAAGCCGAGATGGTTCCCGATAGAGGTGTTTCCGGAAACCTCGGTATTGCGGGTGTACATAAAATGTACGGCAAAACGCAGGTCGCGCATAACATTGCCGCGATAGATGCTGTTGGAGCTGGCATTGGAGAAGATGCCGTCGCGACCAAAACGGATGACATTGTTCTCTAGCAGCGTGCCCGGGCTGTTCCACACATAGATGCCATTGCCGCGCTCGTTCATGCGCGGACTGTCGGTGCCGGTGATTTCGTTGCCAGTCACCACCGCGTCGCGGCCCCCATGCACGTCGATACCATGCATGTTTCCCGTGACGCTCAGCTTTTCGATACGACTGCGGTCGGCCCCTTTTTCGATTTTGACGCCAGCGTCCAGGTTCTGGTTGATCCGGCCCGAGCCGGTCACGGTGAACCCGCTCAGGTGAACATCGG
Source organism: Rhizobium sp. SSA_523 (assembly GCF_030435705.1). Classification (NCBI taxonomy): domain Bacteria; kingdom Pseudomonadati; phylum Pseudomonadota; class Alphaproteobacteria; order Hyphomicrobiales; family Rhizobiaceae; genus Affinirhizobium; species Affinirhizobium gouqiense. Next base: position 103,298 of record NZ_CP129380.1, on the reverse strand, counting down.
GCGCGGTAATCGTCATCACGCTGCCTGAGCCCTGGCCATCAACGACTGCGCGACGCGGGCCGATGATGGCCAGGGGCCGGTCAATGGTGACGGGGCCGAGATAGGCCCCGTCGGTCAGTTTCAAGACATCGCCAGGTGCTGCTGCGGCGATGGCGGCTGCGAGAGTGCCCGTGCCCGGCGCGACTATGCGCTCCCCAGCCGCAAGCGGCGAGGAGAGAACAAGAGCGATGAGGACAACGGGCAGCCGCATGGTTCAGGCGCCCTTCGGCTCAACGAACATGCGTCCGCGCATTTCCATGTGCAGAGCATGGCAGAACCACTGGCAGTAGTACCAGTAGACGCCCGGATTGGCGGCGACGAAGGTGACCGAACTCGTCTGTTGCGGGCCGATCTCCATGGCCACGCCGTGGTTACCCATGGTGAAGCCATGTGTCAGATCGTCAATGTCGTCGAGATTGGTGACGATGACAGTCACCTCGTCCCCCTCCTTGACCGTGAAGCTCTCCTGGCTGAAAGCTGGCGCGACCGAGGTCATGTAGACGCGCACCTTATTGCCATCACGGATCACCGCATCGGTCCACTCGTCGATGTTGACGCCATCAGCTTCGGCCTGCTTCCGAGTTTCGGCCCACATCAGGTCGTTGCGGTCCCATGTCGAGCGGATGTTGGGCAGGATCGACGGTGCGACCGCGATCGCGTCGTGCGGCTCGGCGAATGTCGGGCCATCATGCACGAGCTTCATCTTGTCGCCGGAGATATCGATCAACTGATCGTTCTCGGGCTTCAACGGCCCGACGTTCAGGAAACGGTCCTTGGAGAACTTGCACAGGCAAACCATCCAGTCATTTGAAGCGTCGAGCGTTTCACCCATGACCGTCTTCAAGTGACCCGGCTGGTACTGGACGTCGATTTTGTCCTTGATCGGATTGATCTTCTCGCCGGCATAGGCCTTGATCGCGTCTTCGATGTTCCACTTCGCCACCTGGCTGTCGAGGAAGAGGGACGTATAGGCGTTGCCGCGACCGTCAAACGCCGTGTGCAGAGGCCCAAGACCAAGTTCCGGTTCGGCGACGACCGCGCTGCGCGGCTCGGCGTTGTCGTAAAACAGCGCGTCGAACTTGGTCACGTCCAGCACGGTAACGGTCGGTGAAAGCTTGCCGCCGATGCAGAGGTGCTTCTTATCCGGTGCCATATTGCAGCCATGCGGATTGTTGGCGATCGGGATATAGCGGGTAAAGAGCGATTTGGCTTCCTTGCGGCCGTCGAGGACCTTGACGCCGTTCACCTCCTCATACTGCCCAGCGGCAATGGCCTTTTCGATCTCGGCAATATTGAAGACAACGACGTGGTCCATCTCGGACTTGGTCATTCCCTCGAGGGTCATCCCCATTTCGGAGTTGTAGCTGGTCGAGAAGGCCCACTTTCCTTCGTAGTCTGCGTCACAGTTGTCGAGGTTGCCGGAGACCTTGACCTGCCAAGCGACGTCCCACTTTTCGGCGTCAACAGCCGTAAAGATGTTCACATAGGTCGAGACGTCCGTCATCGTCGAGCCGTCGTTGTTGAGCGGCGCTTCGTCTTCGCCATTGCAGAAGACATAATTGGTCTTCGGCCATTTCTGCGGGCGCATGCCATGGATGCCCTTGGCATTCGGGATCTCCAGAATGGCGTCGGTCTTCATCACATCGCAGCGGACGCGGGCAACTCGGGTGTTGGCCTTGTCGTTCATGAACAGGTAGCGGCCGTCATACTTGCCCTCGGTGAAGGACATGTGGACATGGTGCAAGTCGCCATTGTCATGGATCTTCTTTCCATTTGCGGCGAGCTGCTTCTTTGTCTTCTCGGACATGGTCCGCTGATGGACCCGGATGGACTCATTGGTCTGGCCCCAGCCGGTGGCTGAGCAGCGGTTGAACACCGGAACGCGCATCAGCTCGCGCATCGAGGGGATGCCGAGAATGCGCATCTCACCGGTCTGGCCCGAGGACCAGAAACCGTAATAATCATCAAGCTTGCCTGGTGCTACGGAGCCGTCGCCTTCGGCGGCGGCGAGCGCCGGCGTCGCTATGACGGCGGCGCCGAGGCCAAGCGCGCCGGGCCCTATGCTTCCGGCCAGTACAGCGGTGCCGGCCGTGGCGCTAAACAGCTCTCGCCGGCTCAGGCCCTTCTTTTCTTTCGTTTCCATCATCGATGTCCTTCTTCGGTTAGACTTTGGCTGCGGATTGGTGGATCGGCGCTCCGCCCGGGCTTGCCGCAAGCTTGGCCCGCGACTTCATCTTCTTGATCACGACCGGACAGACGGTTTCGGACTGGTAGAGCACCTGACAGTGCAGGCAGTTGATGCACTCGTTCGGATTGATCTCGCCGGTCTTGTGGATGGCCTGCACCGGGCATTGGTTCGAGCAGGTCTGGCAGGGGTTTCCGCACTCGTGATAGCGCTTCAGCCAGTCGAACATGCGCATGCGAGCCGGGATCGCGAGTGCCGCACCAAGCGGGCAGAGATAGCGGCAATAGAAGCGCTCGACGAACAGCCCGGCGACAAGAAGGGCGACGGCATAGGCGACGAACGGCCAGGCGCGGATGAACTTGAGGATGATGGCCGTCTTGAACGGCTCGATCTCGGCCAGATGCTCGGCCTGCTCGACGCTCATCAGGGAGACCCCGAATAGGCCGAGGAAGATCATGTACTTGAGCGGCCAGAGGCGCTCATGCAGCCCCCAGGGCAGGGTCCACTGCGGGATGTGCAACTTGCGGGCGATCTGGTTGGTCAGTTCCTGCAGCGCCCCGAATGGGCAGAGCCAGCCGCAATAGGCGCCCCGCCCCCAGAACAACAGCGCCGCAGCCACCGAGAACCAGAGGATGAAGGTCAGCGGGTCGAGCAGGAAGGCCTGCCAGGAAAAGCCGGTGACCAGGCTGCCGAACAAGGCCATCAGGTTGACCACGGAGAGCTGGGCATTGGCATACCAGCCGAGGAAAACCAAGGTCACCGTGAGGAAGACGATGCGGAAGATGTAAAAGTTCCGGGCGTTTCGGACCACATAGGTCTGGAAGAAGAATGCCGCCGTCAGCACGAACAGCATGGTGCCAAGAACCGCGATCTCCAGCGTCTTTTCACGCCAGATGCGCTTCCATAGATCCGCCTGGGCGGAACCCTCGTCGCGATCGGCGACGGCGGCGACCTCGACGGGAGGAGCGGCAACGGGCTTCAGGTATTTCTGCGGCAGTTGGTAGCCGAGGTCGAAGGTATGGAACACCTTCTCGATCGGCCCGACCTCGCGATGCGCCAGAAGCTGGATGCGGAACGGCTTGGCCGGATCGAAGCCGACATTGGCGGGTATGCGAAAAAGGTCCATCTCGGTGAAATCGGGCGCGCCGGAGAGCGCGATGTCCCCAAGTCGGCGATGATCGCGGTCGCGGAAACGTACCGACACGTCGTCCTGGATCAGCACGATGCGGTCGAAAATGCCGCCGCGCACATAGCCGGAACCCTTGAACGAATAGAGCCCCCTGCCGACGATGGCGATGGCGCTTTCGCCGTCCTTCAGCCAAGCCGTCAGATTGGCCTGCTCGGCCGGCCCCAGCAGGGCCTTGCCAATGACCGGCACCGAGACCAGCGCCGCATGCATGTCGATGAAGGTCGTTTCCGGCGGCTCGGTCAGCGCACGCTCGCGGGCACGCGCATCGGCATGTTCGGCAAAGGCCGCATTGACTTGAGCGACATCGAGCGACAGTCGCCGGATTGTGCCGTCCCCTTCTGCTTCCATCCATTCGGCCGGCGCGGCGGCCTCCGCATCCAGCGTAAAACGCGTGCCCGCCTGTTCGCTTTCGGGGGTCAGTCCGCCAAGCCCAAGCGCCCGCGCCACCTTTAAGCCGGAGCGGACAATTGAGTCGTCGATAACCATGACGGTGACAGTGGCTCCGGAGATGATATCCACCTCATGTGCGGTGCCCCCGGATTTCGCTTCAGCAACAAGGTCAAGCCCGGTATAGCCTGAAACCAGCGCCTTAACCTTGGCTTCCGGTATCCCGATCAGGACGATCGGCTCGGAATGCTTGACTAGCTGCACACCGATGATCTTCGCGTCCAGACCTACTGCCACCAGTGTGTGGATGGGTTTGCCTGAATAGCCCGTGGTGCCGACGAAATCTGAAGTGGCGAACACCCAGGCAACCGTCTCCGAGCCCCTCAATACCGGGGCAACGGCCAGATCTGCGCGAACAGGCCCGAAGCTGTCTGCACCTGGCACGAGTTCGGACGCTTTTGTGGCAGGCAAATAGTGCTGCAGCACCGGTGCAGCACTGGCCGAGACCGAGAGGCAGAGGGAGGCACACAACAGAAGAACCAGACGGAAGAGTTTCATCCCAACATTCCCGCAAATCGTGCAGGAGCATTGGCGGCTTCTGGAAGAAGGATCGTTGCGCTAGATCAACCAGATGGACGTTTCCTGAAGGATGCTGCTGTCTCAGCCGCTAAAGTCACAGAGGGATTGCGGAACCACACAGCCCGTTGACGTTTTGACTTCTATCAAGTTCACGGTAACGCTGGTTGCCGATCATCGGCAACGAATCGCGTGGGGCGATCCTTCACCCGTATGCGGGTCCAACAGCGCGGTCAGACATTTTGAGTTCATTCATCGATATGGCAATTCCAAGATCGAACACCAGCCACCAAGTCACCGCCGTCGGCGCCTATGCGGCCGCGATTGCCGGAACAGCGGTCATCTGCGCGGTTCCACTGTTGCTGATCGACAACGCCGCTCTTCCAACAGCGTGTCTCTTTCTTCTCATTCCAGTTCTCGCCGCCGCCCTTATGGGCGGTACGGGGCCAGCATTGGCCGCCGCCCTTCTGGGCTTCTCGCTTGTGATACTGAGCAACCACGACAAAGTGTTGGAAGGGCTTTCCCTCGCGACGGGCGCGACCGCTGTGGCAGTCCTCCTCGCCATCCTCCTTGCAAGGTCGCGGGACCGGGTTCTTCGGGAGCTTGATGAGCAAAGAGAGGCTCTTGAGGATCGAGAAGCGCGGCTGACGTCGATCCTCGATACCGTTCTCGATGCGACCATTGTCAGCGACGAGAACGGGGTCATCATTTCGTTCAATTCCGCGGCCGTACGCCAGTTCGGTTATTCAGAGGCTGAGGCCATCGGTCAAAACCTCAAACTGCTAATGCCTCAACCCTACCGAAAAGAACATGACGGCTACATGCATCGTTACATGCAGACCGGGGAGAAGAGGATCATCGGGGTTGACCGAGTGGTCGTCGGACAGCGGAAAGACGGCTCAACCTTCCCCATGAAACTTGCCGTCGGAGAAATCAGACGGGGAGACAGACGTTTCTTCACCGGCTTTGTGCGGGATCTGACGGAGCGTGAGGAATCGGCCGCACGGCTTCAGGAGGTTCAAGCTGAACTCGCACGACTGGCGCGCCTCAATGAAATGGGCGAGATGGCATCGACACTTGCTCACGAGCTCAATCAGCCGCTTTCTGCAATAGCAAATTATGTTCATGGCTGCGCCCGTCTGATGCAGGACGCAACAAGCGAGCGGGATCTCCAGATCAAGGACGCGCTGAAGGATGCCGGCGAGCAAAGCGTTCGCGCCGGCCAGATTATCCGCCACCTTCGCGAATTCGTCACGAAAGGCGAAACGCATAAAACATCCGAGAGCCTCAGACAGCTTGTCGAAGAGGCAGGTGCTCTTGCACTCGTGGGTTCGCGAGAAAAAGGCGTTCGGACGATCTTCAACTTCGCTCCCGGCGACGACCGCGTGCTTGTTGACCGGATCCAGATCCAGCAGGTCCTGACGAACCTGATGCGCAACGCCATCGAAGCGATGAAGGAGACAGCTGCAAAGGAGATCCGCGTGAGCGTGGCACACGCGTCGGGACAAACCCTGTCTGTTACCGTCGAAGATTCTGGGCCAGGTATTTCACCAGAGATCGCCGGCAATATTTTCAAGCCATTCACAACGACGAAAGCCGGAGGCATGGGGATCGGATTGTCCATCTCGCGGCGGATCGTGGAAGCGCATGGCGGGGAAATGACGGTTTCGAGAAGCGAGTTGGGCGGAGCGTGTTTCAGCTTCATCCTGCCCCAAGACGACGAGGATTAAGATGCACACTGATGACTTCACCGTACACATCGTCGACGATGAGGATGCCGTTCGAAAGTCGCTGGGCTTCATGCTGACGGTGAACGGTTTTGCCGTGCGGCTGCATCCCTCGGCAACTCAGTTCACCGAAGTGGCACCGGGTCTGCGCGACGCCGTTCTGATCACCGACATGCGAATGCCAGATATGAGCGGCCTTGATCTGATCCAAAGACTGTCTTCTATTGCCCCCACCATTCCGTCGATCGTCATTACGGGGCATGGGGACATTCCGATGGCCGTGGAAGCGATGAAGGCTGGAGCCTGCGACTTCATCGAGAAACCGTTCGAAGATGCGACCATCATCGAAGCCATACGGCGAGCCGCTCAACGTCTGGGCGATGCTGCAGCCGGGACAGTCAGCGCAGATGACATCCGTAGTCGATTGGCGAGCCTGAGCGACCGAGAGCGACAGATCCTCACAGCCGTTGTCGCCGGCCAGCCCAACAAGGCGATCGCTTTCAACCTTGATATCAGTCCGCGCACCGTGGAGGTCCATCGGGCCAATGTCATGACCAAAATGAAGGCCCGGAGCCTTCCTGACCTCGTGCGCATGTCATTGCTGGTCGGCGTTTAGGATATCGGCATAATCTGCCTTCCCGTTGATTTAGGACAAGGCCTTGAAGATGAGAAAGTGGCAAGCGTGGTGAGAGTTAAGCTTGAATTTCTGGTGTCGTCTTGTCCGATTCTTCCACTGTCGTTGCCATCGTCAAAGATCCGGCGCTGCTCCGGTCGATCGGCTTTGCTCTCAACGCGCATGGACAGGTCGTCGAAGAGTTCAGCGACTGGGCCGCTGCTGCGGCGGCACTGAAACGTGCGTACTGCGTGATCATTGACGCCTGCTTGCCCCAGGCGAACGTGAGGGACGGTTTCAAGCTGACGCAGCACGGCGTCAAACTGGTCATTTTGGCCGAGGACGATACGGATTATGGCGCCGACGCCAGTGTTCGTGTGCTGTCAAAACCACTCACGGGCTCTGATATTGCCAACGCCGTCGAAGCTCTACGTGAACACACGTAGTGGAACGACCCAATAGCGGCACCACCCCTTGGTGGGCATGATAACCCCATCAAAAGGGGAACTTCCAATGCCAGCAACCGCCGCACTCAAGCACGACGCCTACAGACCGACCTCGGCCCGCAGTGCAGGCGCGCCTCACCTACGCCCGGTCACCTTCCACGCGCCAGAAACTGTCATTTACGCGCAGGGCGATGATGCCCGATTGCTTTACCGCATTCAGTACGGAGCCGTTCGCGTGTTTCGGCTTCTCGCAGATGGGCGACGGCAGATTGTCGCCTTCTATCTGACGGGTGAGACCTTCGGCTTCGAGATTGGCGCTGTCCACGGTTTCTACGCCGAGGCAATGGTGAACACAGGTTTGACAGCGGTGGGGCGTTGCTCAGCTGGAACACTGCCTAGCGAACTGGTGGAAATAGCGCTGAAAGCCATGATCCGCGCCCAGGAGCACCTGCTTGTCGTCGGGCGCCAAAGCTCGCTTGAGAAAATGGCAGTGTTCCTGCTCGACCTCGCCAAGCGCCAAGAATGCGAAGCCGTCATTGACCTGCCGATGAGCCGCGCAGACATAGGCGACTACCTCGGCCTCACCATTGAGACAGTATCGCGCACGATCTCAAAGCTACGTGCAGCGGGGATCATCCGGCTGCATAGCGCCCGCAGTCTTGAGATCGTCAAGCCTGACAGGCTCCGGATGATGAGCGTCTAGCATTGCAGGCCTCGGGAGGCTGTTGAACGCCATCGGCAGGTTCGCGTATCGCGCCCAGATAGGGAACTGGCGAGGGAGTCGTCAGTTAGGTGGCGATGAGTCATAATTCGTCTGTGATCGGACCCTCCATGTGCGCGACCAACAGCACTTTCTCGAACTTAGCTACTATCGGTGCCTTGTCAGTGCTTTTGACCGTTGTGGGCACGGGATCAACAACTTCTGCGCAGGAAAATGCGCACCCAGCACCGGCATCGGCGCAGACTCCGTCGGATGACGTCATTCGCGAGAATGCTAGCAGAGCGCAGGGTAAAGAAGCCTTTATCCGCGTCATAGAACCCGGCAGCTGGCTTAGTGAAAGCCTTAAAGGCAAAGAGGTGGTGACAGTTGAGGGCGATGCCGCTGGCACTGTGTCCGATGTGCTTATCGGGCCTGACGGCCAGATAGACGGACTTGTGCTCAGTCGGGGAGGCCTGTTTGGGATTGGATCCGCCACATTTGCCATTGATGTGGGCTTTTTCGAGCTCTTGCCAGGCGCGTCGCAAGCTCAAGCCGATCGCATCTCGCAAACTCATCCAGCAACCGCGCCGGCACCGGCACCGACTGCCGATGGCACAAGCACCGAGCAGTCGCCCCATTCTGCCGCCAGTGGAGCAATTAAACTGGGACCTGATGGTCTTCCGCAGCACTTGGTCGTCCGGTTGTCCTTGAAGGAGTTGGACGGCGCCCCGTTGCTGGAAGGGCGCTAGTGATACGCCTCAAGAACATCGCGTTAATCAACTAATATTGACACCGTTGTGATCGTTTTGCAGACTGCTATGCACGGAGGAGGAGCGTCATTGGAAACGAACAATCAGCACAATCCGACGCTGTCGGCGACAGAGATTCGGTCCGCGCGCCGGGCAGAACTGACAACTTTCGTGATATTGGCTTTCGGAATCTGGCCAATCCTTGCGGTCGCAGCGGTCGGCAGCTTTGGTTTTCTGGTATGGATGTACCAGATTATTGCGGGCCCACCGGGTCCGCCTGCGTAGGGAGGACAGGATGGTGACCTCGCTCTCACGACGGGCCTTCCTTCGCGGGCGAGTGCGTGAAGAAGAACGCATCTATCCCCCAGGTCTCGTGCGTCCCATTGCAGAGATCTGCGAGCAATGCAGGGCATGTGTTAATCACTGTCCGACATCAATCATCTCGATGCAGGCTGGCTTGCCGGCGCTCGATTTTTCCCACGATGGATGCAATTTCTGCGGCGAGTGTCGCGATAACTGTCCACGTTCCGACGTCTTTTTCAGCGCCGAGCTTTCTTTCCCTTACAATGCGCAAGTCTTGTCGCACTGTCTGGCGCTCAACGGCGTCGACTGTCAATCATGTCGTGACCACTGTCCGACCGACGCTATCAGGTTTCGTCCGCGAGCCGGCGGGCCATGGCAGCCGGACGTTGCAGTAGACGACTGCACCGGCTGCGGCGCCTGTGTCGGCCGCTGTCCGACAAACGCAATTTCCATGTCGAGCGGGAGTGGACCAGATGCAGACGCGCAACCCTGAACGCTTCCATGTTTCAAGTGCCGTGATTCTAACCTCGCCGGCAACAGCTGGTGGCGTTCTAGAAGCATTGGCGGAGGTGCCGAACGTCGAGGTACATGCCGCCGAGCAAGGCAAGATCATCATCGTGATCGAAGGCAAGTCCAGCTGCGAAATGGGCGCGACATTGGCCGCAATATCAGGTCTTCCGGACGTCATGGCGGCAAACATGGTTTTCGAGCATGCAGAGAGTTTGGAGGAGGGTTCGATCAATGGACACAGAACTGACGCGGCGTAGTCTGCTCAAGGCCCATGCTGCCGCGATTGCGGCGGCCACTGCCGGCGTAAGCTTGCCGGCCAATGCACAGTCTGTTCCCGGCGGCGTCGAGTCGCTTGAGATCAAATGGTCCAAAGCGCCCTGCCGGTTCTGTGGGACCGGTTGCGGTGTCATGGTCGGCGTCAAGGAAGGACAAGTCGTCGCTACGCATGGCGATATGCAGGCGGAGGTGAACCGCGGCCTGAACTGCATCAAGGGCTACTTCCTCTCGAAGATCATGTATGGCGAGGACCGCCTGACCACACCACTCCTGCGCAAACGCAACGGGCAATTTGCCAAAGACGGCGAGTTCGAACCCGTCAGCTGGGACGAAGCATTCGACGTCATGGCCGAGCAGTGCAAGAAAGTGCTGCGCGAGAAGGGTCCCACTGCGGTCGGCATGTTCGGTTCCGGCCAGTGGACGATTTTCGAAGGCTATGCTGCGACGAAGCTCATGCGCGCCGGCTTCCGTTCCAATAACCTCGATCCTAATGCAAGGCACTGCATGGCATCGGCGGCTTACGCTTTCATGCGAACCTTCGGCATGGATGAACCGATGGGCTGTTACGATGACTTCGAGCACGCCGACGCCTTCGTGCTCTGGGGCTCGAACATGGCCGAGATGCACCCAATCCTCTGGACACGACTCGCAGACCGCCGACTGGGCCACGAACACGTAAAGGTTGCCGTGCTGTCGACCTTCACTCACCGCAGCATGGACTTGGCGGATATTCCCATCATCTTCACACCCAGCACAGATTTGGCGATCATGAACTACATCGCCAACCACATCATATCCACAGGTCGCGTGAACGAGGAGTTTGTTAAAGCACACACGACCTTCATGAAGGGTGTGGATGATATCGGCTATGGGCTTCGAGAGGATGATCCGCTTGAGGTGAAGGCGAAGAATGCCGGTGATCCAACAAAGATGGAGCCGATTGACTTCGACAGCTTCAAGGCCTTCGTTTCGGACTATACACTCGAGAAAGTGGCCGAACTGACAGGCGCTGATCCAGGCTTTCTGGAGCAGCTCGCCGAACTCTATGCCAATCCCGACACCAAGATCATGTCGCTTTGGACCATGGGCTTCAACCAGCACACGCGCGGTGTCTGGGCAAACCACATGATCTACAATTTGCACCTGCTGACGGGAAAAATCTCAGAGCCGGGCAATGGGCCGTTTTCGCTGACGGGCCAGCCATCCGCCTGCGGAACGGCGCGCGAAGTCGGCACTTTTGCGCATCGCCTGCCAGCGGACATGGTCGTGACCAATCCAGAGCACCGGCATCACGCAGAGGAGATATGGAAGCTGCCGGACGGCCTTCTTCCCGACAAGCCCGGATACCACGCCGTGCAACAAGACAGGATGCTGAAGGACGGGAAGCTGAATTTCTACTGGGTTCAGGTCAACAACAACGTTCAGGCGGCACCCAATAACAGCAATGAAACCTATCTGGGCTATCGGAACCCCGATAATTTCATTGTCGTCTCAGACGCCTACCCGACGATCACGGCCATGTCTGCGGATCTCATTTTGCCCGCAGCTATGTGGGTCGAGAAGGAAGGGGCCTATGGCAATGCGGAGCGGCGAACGCATGTCTGGCATCAACTGGTCAATGCGCCGGGTGAAGCACGCTCCGATCTCTGGCAACTGGTGGAGTTCTCCAAAAGATTCACCACGGACGAAGTCTGGACCGAGGAGGTCCTGACGCAAAACCCGGACTACCGCGGAAAGACGCTTTTCGACGTGCTGTTCGCCAATGGGAAGGTGGACCGGTACCCCCTGTCCGAAGTGGACGCCGATTATGCCAATCGCGAAGCCGAAGCGTTCGGATTCTACATCCAGAAGGGCCTTTTCGAGGAATATGCCGAGTTTGGTCGTGGGCATGGCCATGATCTGGCGCCCTATGACGTGTATCATCAGGAACGCGGTCTTCGTTGGCCGGTCGTTGATGGCAAGGAGACGAAGTGGCGCTACCGGGAGGGCTATGACCCCTACGTAAAGCCGGGTGAAGGTGTACGCTTCTACGGCAAGCCTGACGGACGGGCAGTCATCCTGGCTGTGCCCTATGAACCGCCGGCGGAGTCGCCGGATGAGGAATATGATTTCTGGTTGGTAACAGGCCGAGTGCTGGAGCACTGGCATTCCGGGTCGATGACGATGAGAGTGCCGGAACTGTACAAGGCCTTCCCCGGCGCCCGCTGTTTCATGAACGCCGATGATGCCCGAAAGCGCGGGATCAATCAGGGGGCGGAAATCACCATCGTCTCGCGTCGTGGCGAAATGCGAACCCGCGTCGAGACCCGGGGCCGCAACCGAATGCCACCCGGCGTAATCTTCGTTCCATGGTTCGATGCCAGCCAGCTGATCAACAAGGTGACGCTTGACGCCACCGATCCGATCTCCAAACAAACGGATTTCAAAAAATGCGCAGTCAAGATCGTTCCCGTGGCCTGACAAGAGGCCGACTTGGTGCCGTCGCTTTGCTGGCGGTCTGCCTCCTTGGTGGTGGCGTCGTCGCACAATCGGTTCCGCAATTGTCGGGTCCACCTCAACAGATGGAGAGCGTCCCGGCAAAGCCCTTGCCAAAATGGAATGTGGACGACGTGCGAAAGATGCGTGCCTACCCCGATCAACCGCCTGTCATTCCCCATTCCATCGAAGGCTACCAACTATCGGTCAACACGAATAGATGCCTCTCTTGCCACAAGCGCGAGTTCACTGAGGGCTCTGGTGCACCGATGATCAGCGTGACGCACTACATTACAAGGGAAGGACAGATGCTGGCGGATGTCTCGCCGCGTCGATACTTCTGCACGGCCTGCCATGTTCCCCAGGCAGAGACGAACCCTCTGGTCGGCAACACCTTTCGCGACATGAGCGACATGGGGGTGAAGCTGATGGGTGAGGAACATTAAAGATGCAGAGGCTCCGCAATCTGTTTGCCTGGATATGGCGCGTTCTCACGACACCGGCGGCGACGCTGAGCCTTGCCTTCTTGACGCTGGGCGGCTTTGTCGGGGGCGTGATGTTCTGGGGCGCCTTCAACACCGCACTCGAGCTCACCAACACGGAAACCTTCTGCGTTAGCTGTCACGAAATGAAAACCAACGTCTACGAGGAGATGACCAGAACCGTGCATTTTTCGAACCGATCCGGAGTGAGAGCATCTTGCCCAGATTGCCATGTGCCCCATGAATGGACGGACAAAATCGCCCGTAAGATGCAAGCCTCGAAGGAAGTTTGGGGCAAGATCTTCGGGACGATCGATACACGCCAGAAGTTCTTGGACCAGAGGTTGCGCCTTGCGCAGCATGAGTGGGCAAGGTTGAAGGCAAACGACAGTCTCGAATGCCGAAACTGCCATTCCTCGGCCGCCATGGACCTGTCGAAGCAGACAGAACGTGCGGCTGAGATCCACACTCGTTATCTCCTGAACGGCAAGGCAACGTGCATCGATTGCCATAAGGGCATCGCCCACGAGCTTCCAAATATGCAAGGGATCGATCCTGGCTGGAAAATGCCGGAGGAACTGGAAGGGAAGGAGCTGCCGACCGCATCGGCAGTTGACGAGCTACGCGACGCTATCAACCGCGCCCATAGCGGTCTCCTGGCCGACGGCGGCCATTGATACTGCTATCCGAGCACTTAAGACTTTCTCCAACGTCGACGCCGCCGGGGGATCAGCGACCCCGGCGGCGTCAGCCACAAAACCTGCAATAGTCCTGCGGCTTACTTGGCGGCAGCCACAGCCGCGTCGATGCGCTCGCGGGCCTTCTTGGGCAGCTTGGCGGCGTTGAAGGCTTCGAGGTTGGTGGCAGGGGCATCGCCGACCAGGACGGCCGCAACCATGCCCATTCCGACATGGGGTGCGCACTTGACGCCGTAGAGTCCGGGCACGTCGAAGGTTACCTTGATCTGCTCGCTCATCTTGCCCTTGAACTCGGCAGCGCCATCCGGAATCATGCCCTTGATGACTTCGGCATTGTGGCCCTTGTCGGTGGGCGTGAATGTTACGGTGTCGCCGGGCGCGATCTTGAGGCCTGCCGGCTCAAAGACCATGGCGCCATCAGCGCCCTTGTTCAGCATCTTAATTTCGAAATCGGCAGCGATTGAAAGAGCCGGAGCCGAGAGCAAGAGGACTGCCGCCATGGTCAAACTACGAAGTTTCATTTTCATCTCCTTACACGGAAACACCTCGTTCCGTTGGAAAAAAGATAGGCGGAGATTGCTTCGCCCTCTTTGCGCAATATCAAGTACGAGAGCGCTTCCTGCGCTCATCTCCGCTCCGGGAGCGATTCCGCCAAGGCTGCGAGTTCGGCAAGATCGCGAACAAGGAGTTTCTGTCGCCCACCTTCGATCAGCCCCCTGCTCTCCCAGGTACTGAAGATGCGTGATACCGTATGCACTGTCGTTCCCGTCATCTCGGCGATATCCTGCCTCGAGATTGGGAAATCGATTCGCATGCCCGCGGCCTCTGAACGGCCCGCTTTTTGAGCCAGTCGCAGCACGGTGTGCGCTACCCTCTTCTCGACTTCCTGCGTAGACATTTCCCGGATGCGGACATGCGCCTCCTCAAGCCTTTGTCCAATGGTCTCCATTGCGCTAACCGCAAGTCTTGGATTGCGTTCCACGAATTTCGGCCACAGCTCAGTCGGCCAGGAAAGAACGACGCTCTCCGCGGCAGCAAGAGCTGTTCCGGGATAGTCATTTCGTTGCAGCGCCTTTGCAAAGCCGAAGAGGTCGCCTGGATGGACAACGCGAACGATGATCTGTTGACCAGCGCTGGTCACCTGAGTGACTTTCAGACGACCGTGCAAGAGCAGAAAGAAGTGCGCGGCCGGCTGTCCTTGTTCGAATACCGACTCGCCGATCGGCAAGCGCCTAGACTGGGCAGGAACGAGCAAGGCATCCAACTCGTCATCAGTCATCTTGTCAAACAACGACAGGGACTTGATGATCGTTCGGTCAAGCTTCAAAACACGTCCCTCTCCTGCCACCAGCGCACATCAACAGCCTTTACCCAATTCCATAAAGGCTATCTTGTCGAGTGTCCAACGCGACAGGCGTATCTCCAATTACAAGATGCCGATCGAGGATAGGAATGGAGCGTACCAGCGGGTGTCCTTGACGAGGCGGAAGCCGACATGATCCGGCGGGACACCGACTGCACAGCCGCCGCTCTTCGGGTCGCGGATGAAGGAGCTCAGGGGCGCCCGGTGCTTGCCCGCAGCGATGTAGACGCCGCAGGTTTCGACGGCGCTTGCGGCTCCGTTGTTCGCCAGATCGACACGCCGGTTACAGGTGGACGTCCACTCCCAGACATTGCCGGCGAAATCGGCAAGGCCGTGGCCGTTTTCACCGAAACTGCCATAGGGCAGCGGTTGGGGATCGCGCGAGCGTTTTCGGGCTGCCTCGCGCTCGTAGTCCGCAAGCCAGCGCAGCGCCGGATTTCCGCT
This sequence comes from Rhizobium sp. SSA_523, assembly GCF_030435705.1. Classification (NCBI taxonomy): domain Bacteria; kingdom Pseudomonadati; phylum Pseudomonadota; class Alphaproteobacteria; order Hyphomicrobiales; family Rhizobiaceae; genus Affinirhizobium; species Affinirhizobium gouqiense. The sequence continues at coordinate 88,136 of NZ_CP129380.1, read as the reverse complement.
GTCGGCATCGACACCCAATGCGTCGTCTGGGAAGTCCTCGGCTGCGGCAAAGGCAAGTTCGCGGTCGTCCGGCAAGCGCCAGATCGAGCCGGTCTGGTCTGACAGCCACTTTGCATAGGCGGTAGCATCGTCGTGGCTGATACCTGTCGCCGGAAGGTCGGCTCGCGATGGCGTGGCCGATTCCCGCGCCGGGCAGGCTCCGTCGTCCGCGCACGCGTCGTAGTCCAGAGTGCTGACCTGGAACTTCATGATCGAGAGCGGGTGGGTGACCGTCTCTTGCGCCTTCGGACCATCGACGGCAAAGCCGCTTCGGTAAAACTCTCCCGGCTGGCGATAGAGGAACGCGCCTGCTTCCACTGTGATCACAGGCGGCTCCACAAGCGCGGGCGAACCGAAACGGATCATTCCGGACTGGATGACGACGGCAGCGGAAAGGGCCGCAATGAGCCCGACCGGTAGCAGTAGCGAACCGATGGCTTTTTGCGGGAGCGTTGCAGACATCGAGGCAAGCATGGAAGCGATCCACATCGAATAGGGGTAGACTTGCGGGAGGGCACTCCTCAGGAGCGCCCTCCCGCCGTTCGATCAGCTTTCCGGCTTGACCACCGCGGTCATCAGATCGTCGTTCCAGTCGCCGGTGACCTTGAAGTGGGCGGCAGCCCCCTTCTCGAAGGCCTCGATCAGGTTGTGGTTGACATAGGCGTAGATGCCCGGCTGCTGGAAGGTGTAGTAGGCGGCGCCTGCGGCACCTCCAGGAATGAACCAGGTTTCCTGATCGAGTTCCGGCGGATTGGCGAACTTGCCGGTTGCCCAGACATAATCTCCATGGCCTCCGATCAGGTGCGGCCGGGTGTCGCGATTGGCCTGCGAATGCAGGATCAGCACCCGGTCCCCGACTTCCGCCGTCATCGCATGGTCGCCGGTCAACGCGCCGACGGCACCGTTGAACACGATATGGCTCGGGGTCAGTGTATTCATGACTTCAAGCACATCGGCATAAGCATCACCGGCGCTCTCGTATTTCTTGTAGTTGCCGTCTTCGTCCTTCGGCACGTAGAAGTCCTGTTCGCCTACATAATAGGCCTTGTCATAGACGAGGTCATTGCCCTTGTGGTCCTTCAGACCCTCGCGCGGCAAAACCATGATCGCGCCATTCATGCCCGATGTTACGTGCCACGGGACCATGCCGGGAGGTGCGCAGTGGTAGACGAAGACGCCGGCCTTGGTGGCCTTGAAGCGCAGAACCGCGCTTTCCCCCGGATTGACCAGCGTCAGCGCCCCACCGCCAAGTGCACCGGTTGCCGAATGGAAATCAATATTGTGCTGCAAGCTGTTGGTGGCCGGATTGATGAGTGTCACCTCGACATAGTCACCTTCATGGACGACCATCATCGGGCCGGGGACAGAACCGTTGAAGGTCATGGCATGGACCTCGGTACCAGCGTCATCGACAATGATCTTCTTTTCTTCGATGGTCAGCGTGAATTCGACGACCTTCGGTTCACCTTCGGCCTTTTGACTATGCGCATGGATGAAGGGCGGCGTGACCAGATCAACCTTGACCCGTTGCAGCTTGGCAATGTCTGCTTCGACGGCTGCGGCGTTCGTTTTAATATCGCCGCCCTCGGCGCGGACCGCGGTTGCGGTGATCATCGGCATGAGAGCAGTCGCCAGAACCGCTCCGGCCAGCATCGTGCGTCTTGTTAATGTGAGGATCTGAGTCATGCTCTTATCTCCTTGTGAGCCAGTGAGCGTCCCGCTCGAACTGCTGGTACTGTTGTACTTCACCCTTCAAGGATTTAGTTGTGCTGGAGCAAGGATCTTAGCGTGGATACTGCGACATTCCGCCGCCAAAACAAATTCCTATTTGAAGAAATACTTTGACTTAGATCAATCGGGCCGATGGCGACAGGTCTGGGTCCCGTACGCAATGCAAGAGGACGAGGAAGAAAATGCAAGACGTCACCAAAACAGGAAGAAAAGCGATCCCGCGAGGACTTGGACAACATGGCCCTGTTTTACTGTCTTACGGATTCCGGCCATTCTTCCTCGGGGCAGGTATATGGGCCGTTGCTGCAGTCATAATTTGGATCGCCGTCTTCAATGGCTGGCTCGACGTTGCGGGTGGCTACGGGCAATCAACCTGGCATGCGCATGAGCTTCTATTCGGGTTTATGCCGGCGGTTCTGGTCGGCTACTTGATGACCACCGTGCCCAACTGGACCGGTCGCTTTCCCCTGTCCGGTAGACCGCTTGCGGGACTTGCCGTCATCTGGATCGCGGGTCGCATTTCAATGCTGATGGTCACAGACACATGTGCTCTCATCACCCTCCTGCTCGACTGGATCTTCCTTCCACTCTTCGCCTATCACTGCCTGAAAGAGGTCTGGGTCGCGGGGCGGGTCGCGGATGCGAAGCCAATCCTTTGCCTCACCTCTCTCGCCCTGATCAATGGCGGGTTCCACATCGGTGCCATGAACGGAGGCGATGTGGGGGCCTGGGCGCGGGCAGGTCTCTCCGTTTACATACTGTTGATCACGGCGACCGCGAGCAAGATCATCCCTAGCTTTACAAACAACTGGCTTGCCCAGACAGGCAGGTCACGCCTCGCGCCTACAAATCGTATGGTTGCTCGATTTGTCCTGATCGCCACTTTACTTGCAGCAATGATCTGGACCTTTGAACCGTTTGGGGCACTCACGGGCATCACGGCCCTTGTCGCAGCCAGCTTGCACCTCGTGCGCGCAGCAAGATGGTTCAGGCCAATCATCCTACGGTCGTCTATGATCACAGCGATGCAGCTGTCTTACGGCTTTATGGCTATCGGGATGTTGGGGATTGCAGCAACCGGGTTCGGCATGCTCGGCCCGCTCGCAGCCATTCATCTTCTTGCCATCGGTGCCGTGACGGGAATGATGCTTGCAATCATGATGCGTTCAATCGCGCTTCATACCGGGCAAAATGAAAAGCGGTCCTGGTTTCAGCGGCTGCCAGTTCCACTCCTCCTCATCGCTGCCTGCTTGCGCATAACGGCCGATCTCATTCCTGGATTCCATGCACCTTTTATCACGACGTCCGGACTGTTCTGGATTGCCGCTTTTGTTCTCTTTCTTAGCCACAACGCAAGACTGCTATGCCACGTTCAGCGGCAACCCGGTCGTCAACCTTCACCGCCCACTCGGATCAACATGCGATAAGCACGCTTTGACGTGTCGAGATTGCCGACCCACTGGTGACCACGCTTTTCCAGCTCCGCACCGAGAAAGCGCGATTCCTCTGAAAACACCGCGAACAGCACTTCGCCCGGCTCCATGAGTTCAATTAGCGAAAGAACCTTTTCCATAGGGGCCGGTGGCTCATGTTCAGTAAGGTCGACCCTCCACAAAGGATCAGGCCAGGCGGCCGCTTCCTCTGCACCCATGGAGTGAAAAACCTTCGTGCTTGTCTGAGAAACCGGAACGAACAGAACCTCCCACTCACCGCTGTCCAACTCCTTGACTTCGGCCGAATAGCCGCGCCGCGCCATGACGCTCAACAGTGGCACAGGACGAAACGTTGCAAACAGTTGCAGACCTTCGCCTGGCCGCAAGGACTGAACGGCGTCCATAATCGCGGGAAAGGGCTCGCCACCTCTGCGAAGGATGGGCCGTACGTCGAGTATCTTGAAGTTGGTCGCCGTCGACATTTCACCTCCCTATCTGCCACAACATGATTATTAGTGGTGATGCGTGGGCTTGGAGCGACCGGCGCTTACCGACCGCTCCCACAGACCTCAATGACCACCACCGCAGTTGCAGTTGCAGCCTTCGTGTTTCTTCCGGCGAATGCGAACTTCCCATATCTCCGGACCCCGCATCAAGTATTCCCACCCGAACATCCCATCATAATGCATTTCAAGATGGTAATAGAGCGGAACCGGATCATGATCGACGGTCAGGATCAGCTCATAGTCTGGGAGCAGTGAATTCAACATGCCGAATATGCGGGGATGCCGCTCCCAATGGGGAATCTCACGCACATCTAGTTTCAGTATATGATCTTCGACAACAGTCATTCGATTGCTTTCTTCCAATGGTCGGGCTTCAGTCGGGACAGCTCGGCTGCTCCACAGGACAATCGAATAGCCTATCGTCCGAAGCGTTCGTTGTGCTGTGACAAGCAAAACCGGGAAAGCCGCGCTCCTCTTTGCCTTTCGACAAGGAAGGCCTCGGGGCGGGCCTCTATCGTGACGGCATCAAACCGGAGCGATACAATGAATGCAGACATAATCCGCCGTTATGGCGAAAGCCGCTTGCCGCGTTACACGAGCTATCCGACAGCGCCCCGTTTTTCCACCAGCATAGGCGCGGGCACCTACCGCGACTGGTTGATGTCGATTCCGCAAAATGATCCGGTGTCGCTGTATCTGCATGTGCCTTTTTGTCGATCCATGTGCTGGTATTGCGGTTGCCACACCACGATCACCCAAAAGGACGCGCCGATCCTCGACTACCTGACCATCCTAAAGCAGGAAATTCGCTCAGTGGGAAAAGCGATGGGGGGACGACAGAGCGTCAGTGATATTCACTTCGGCGGCGGCACGCCGACCATCATGACGCCGACTGAATTTCTCGATCTGACAGCCACGCTGGCGGCCACCTTCGGCATTAGCAGCGCGACCGAAGTCGCGGTAGAAATCGATCCACGAACGTTGACCCTTGAAATGGCGGAGGCTCTCGGCGAGGCGGGAATCACAAGGGCCAGTCTCGGGGTGCAGAGTTTCGATCCGAAGGTGCAAAAGGCGATCAATCGCATCCAGTCGGCAGAGCAAACCGCAACGGCCCTTTATCATCTGCGCAAAGCAGGTGCAAAAAGCGTCAACTTCGACCTGATCTACGGTCTGCCCCATCAGACCGTGGAGTCTGCGATCGAAACTGCGCGTGTGGCTGCGGCCATGCGTCCGGACCGCTTCGCCGTGTTCGGCTACGCGCATGTGCCGAGCTTCAAGAAGCATCAGCGCCTAATCGACGCGGCAGCCCTTGGCGATGCGCATGAGCGACACGCACAGGCGGAAGCCATCGCAATAGCGCTGTGCGAAGCCGGTTACCGCCGCATCGGTCTCGATCATTTTGCGCTGCCCGAAGACACGCTTTCAATCGCAGCTGATAACCAGACACTGCATCGCAACTTCCAAGGATATACGACCGACAACGCATCTACGCTGATCGGATTCGGCTCCTCAGCGATCGGGCGTTTTGCTGAAGGCTACGCACAGAACGACGTCGCGATCGGCAGATATGCCAATCTCATCTCGTCCGGTGAACTCGCCACGTCAAAAGGCTACCGCCTGACACTGGAGGACCGCATCCGGGGCTGGATTATCGAGCGCCTGATGTGCGACTTCCAGGTTGACTTCGGAGCCATGCCGGAGGGCTTCGAGCTCTCCTACGAGAGCATGGGTGAAGCAAATTCGCGGCTTAGGACTTTGGTGGAGGAAGGGATCGTGAGCTGGCGTGGCGATGTGCTACGCGTCGAGACAGAGCACAGGTTCCTGGTTAGAACGGTGGCGTCGTGCTTCGATGCCTATCTCGGCGAGACGGGCAGAACCCACGCCACGGCGGCCTGACACAGGACGACGGAAAACGAGAAAGCCCGGACCGATCACTCGGTCCGGGCTTTCCTTTGCGCGATCGCGGATCAGCGGATGAGCGCGCGGTAGATTTGTGGCAAAGCGGCCGGCAGGCGGCGGATATCGGGCACGACAGCATAACCGTGGTGGCCGAAGACGGCAGGCACATAGGTCTTGGCATCCTGATCAACCGTGACGCCGAAGACATGGATGCCACGCCGCCTCGCTTCGCTCACGGCCCGACGCGTGTCTTCAAGCGCATAACGTCCCTCGTAGTGATCGACATCATTCGGCTTGCCGTCGGTCAAAACCAGCAGCAGGTGTTTCCTGTTTGGCCGTTCGGCAAGCTTGGCCGAGGCGTGGCGGATTGCTGCACCCATTCGGGTGTAATAGCCGGGTTTCAGAGCCGCGATCCGGTGGCGCACAACGGCGCTCATCGGCGAGTCGAAATCCTTCACTGTCTCAACACGGACCCAATCGCGCCGCCTGGACGTGAAGCTCAAGATGGAATGCAGGTCGCCGCAGGCGGCGAGTCCTTCGGCCAGCACCAGCAGGGCCTCTTTCTCCACATCGAGCACCCGGCGGTCATTGAACCAGGCATCGGTCGATAGCGAGACATCCACGAGGAGCGTCACCGCCAGATCATGAGCCTGTGGGCGGCTCGACAAATGGATGCGATCAGAGCATTCGCCGCTGGCGACGAGCTCCGTTCGGCTACGCACCACCGCATCAAGATCCAGATCGGCGCCATCGACCTGGGCGCGCAACATTTCATGGCGGGGACGCATCGCCTCGAACTGCCGCCGCACGCGACGGATCAGCGCCTTCATCTCCTCCGATGCGATCGGACTGGCCTCATCGCTCGGAGCAGGACCTGCCACCACGCGGCAATGATCCTTCAGGTAGACCCCGCGACGATAGTCCCATTCCGGATAGGTGAGATCGGCTTCGAGTGGGGAATGGTTCAGCGCCTCTGGCGGCAGGTCGAGGTCGAAGCGAAACTTCGCCGAGGGTCGGCCCTTGCGCTCGCCGAGCACCATCTCGTCGAGTTCATCGGCGGCCGACGCATCGTGATCGTCGCTGTCGTCGGCGGGGCGATCGACGTTTACCATCTCCGCCATGGCCAAGATCTTTTCAAAGCGGTTGAGGATGAAGGGGCTGCGCTCCCCCTTGGCGGAAGAGGCCTTTTCGCGTGTCGCCACGTGACGCCCGGCAGCTTGTGCATCCGCCTGACCCGAACCGACCGGCTGATCCATCTCCTGACGGCCGGTCCATTCTTCTCTGATGACCGCCCGAGGCCAAAGCGGCACCGGCAACATCGGCAGGTACCCCGCAGGTGCCCGGTCCGGCAATTCATCCCCAGCCGAAAGCGGAGCAAGGCCTGCGCCCCCGCGCAGGAGATCGATGATGCGGTCTTCCAAAATGCCTTCCACTCGCGGAAGCGAGCCGCGTCTGCGCTCCGCAAGAAGGGCGCGGCAAAGCCTGCGATAGCGATCGACGAGACCGGGAAAGGTTTTAAGGACCTCGGCTTCGAGGGTCGACGCCGCGTCGAGGAGGTCGAGATCTGCCCTGAGGGGATCGGTTTCGGACATCGGTCGAAGCGGCATCACCGCCATGGCAGCCGCGAGCCACACATAGAGGTCGAGATTGAGCGACTGCTCCGGCATGAGATCCAAGACTGGGGGCAACATCACGCTAGCTTCGTCCCGCGCCGGATGAATGAGCTTTTCTTCGCCCAGCCCCATGCGTTGGCGAAACTTCAACCGGTGTTGCAAGGTCTTGCCCCGTGCCGGCACCAGTTGCACCGTCCGTTCACCGCCAAAGCCGCGAAAGCAGACGGAGAGCACCGGAAGCACGTCTTCCAGCATGACGGCCGCTTCGGGATAGCGCGGCCAGGTGCGGGTGTCGCCTGCAAGCCTGTGCCAGGCGCGCCCGACTGTCTCCTCAAGCTCTAAGAAATCGAGCATGACATTCTCCTAGCGGATCACCGCCTGCGCCAGTTCCAGAAGCGCAGTGCGCACATCGGATTCGTCGGTCAGGGGCTCAATCATGGCGGCGCGAACGGCGTCGCGCGGCGACAGACCGGCGTCAATGAGGCTTGCACAATAGACGAGCAGACGCGTCGACACGCCTTCTTCCAGGTCATGCCCCTTCAGCGCCCGCAGCCGCCGAGCCAGTTCGACCAACGGCTCTACAGCCGAGGCAGACAGTCCGCTCTCTGCCGAGACAACCTCAATCTCTCGCGCTTTGGGCAGGAAGTCGAATTCGATGGCAACGAAACGCTGACGGGTCGAGGGCTTGAGGGCCTTGAGCAGGCTCTGGTAGCCGGGGTTGTAGGAGACGACGAGCATGAAGGCCGGCGGCGCTTCGAGCTCTTCGCCTGTGCGCTCCAAGGGCAGGATGCGCCGGTCGTCGGTCAGAGGATGCAGCACGACGGCGACGTCCTTGCGGGCCTCAACCACTTCGTCGAGATAGCAGACACCACCTTCTCGAACGGCCCTGGTCAGCGGTCCATCGGTCCAGACCGTCTCTCCGCCCTTAAGCAGAAATCGGCCGGTGAGATCGGCAGCAGCCAGATCGTCGTGGCAAGACACGGTGGTCAGCGGCAGACCGAGCTTCTGCGCCATATGGCTGACAAAACGGGTCTTGCCGCAGCCTGTCGGCCCTTTGAGGAGAAGCGGCAACTGCCGTGTCCAGGCGGTTTCGAACAGGGCACATTCGTTGCCGGCGGGGGAATAGGCCGGGATATCCGGCTGAATGTTACGCGCGATGATATTCATGATGCTGATCCTTCAAGATTGGAAGAGCCCCGCTGCTTTTATGACCAGCGGGGCCGCTGTATCATTCGGCAGGCTCGACATAGCCGCCAAAGGCAGGCTCTTTTTCCTTGCCTGGCACCAATACGGCCCAGACGAACATCAGAGCGGAGACCAGCACGACAGCACCGGAGCCGAGGCGCACCCAGTAGAACAGCGCCAACTGGTCTTGGACGGCCATGTAGCTTTCGCCGAGCACGCGCTGCAGATGCACCTGCAGGACACCGGCAAAGGTGAGCGCAAAGGTCATCACCGACATGGCGGTGCACATCATCCAGAAGCTCGTGATCGAAAGCCACTGATTATAGGGCTGCCGGCCGCGCATTTCAGGAATGGCATAGGCCATGATCGCAAGATTGAGCATAACATAGGCGCCGAAGAAGGCGAGGTGTCCGTGGGCTGCCGTCACCTGTGTGCCATGGGTGTAGTAATTGACCGACGACAGCGTGTGCAGGAAACCCCAGACGCCGGCACCGAAAAAGGCCATGACCGAGCAGCCGATCGACCAAAGAAGTGCCGCACGGTTCGGGTGCTTGCGGCCAGCTTTCCAGGTCATGACGAAGGTGAAGATGACCATGGTGAAGAAGGGCGCGACTTCAAGCGTCGAGAAGAGCGAGCCGATCCACTGCCAGTAGCCCGGCGCGCCGATCCAGTAATAGTGGTGACCCGTGCCGAGGATGCCGGAAAAAAGCGCCAGACCGATAATCACGTAGAGCCACTTCTCCACGACTTCGCGGTCAATGCCGTTGAGCTTGATCATCAGAAAGGCGAGCACCGATGCCATGATCAGCTCCCAGACGCCTTCGACCCAGAGATGGACGACATACCACCAGTACATCTTGTCGAGCGCGAGATTGGTCGGGTTGTAGAAGGCAAAGAGGAAGAAGATCGCCACGCCCCATAGCCCGAAGATCAGGATGTTGGTGACGACGGTCTTGCGGCCCTTCAGCGACGTCATGGTGACATTGAACAGCAGCATCAAAGCGACAATGACGATGCCGACCTTGATGATGAAGGGCTGCTCGAGAAACTCGCGGCCCTCATGGATGCCGAAGAGGTAACCGACGACGGCGGCGGCAGCGGCAACCAAAAAGACCCAGAACTGCGCGATGGCAAGCTTTGGACTGTAAAGCTCCGTCTCCGCCTCTTCCGGCAGCAAATAATACGTCGCGCCCATGAAGCCCATCAGCAACCAGACGATCAGGGCGTTGGTATGGATCATACGCACGATGTTGAAGGGCAGGAGCTCGGAGAGCGTATTGGGCAGGACGTAGATCGTGCCGGCCAGCACGCCGAAGAGAACCTGAGCGAGGAAGAGGCCGAGCGCGCCGTAGAAATACAGCATCGCGACCTTCTGGCTTTGATATTTCATGGGTTTGTCTCCTTGGGTCACGAAGGGCTCAGCCCGCCTCATTCGGCGGCCAGTTCTGCGTCTTGATCTTGCTGGTCCATTCGAGGAAGTCGGCGAGGTCGTTGATCTCTTCGTCGGTCAGGTTGAACTGCGGCATCTGCCGGCGGCCCTCGACGCCGGATGGCTGTGCGGCCATCCAGGCTCGAAGCGTCTCGCGGGCGCTGTCCCGGTCCTCCTGGCCACCCCACCGGGTCCAGACATTGCCGAGCTCGGGGGCAAAATAGGCGCCCTCGCCCAGGATCGAGTGGCAGTTGATACAGGAGTTCTTTTCCCAGATATGCTTGCCGCGGGCGACGCTGGCGGTCAGCGTCGTCTCGTCCGTAGAGGTGGTGCGCATGTAGTAATGGCTGTGGGCCGTGAGCCCGACGAAGATCGCAAAAAAGAAAATGGAGCCGCCATAAAAGACGTTGCGCGCTCCGGTCTTGGTCAGGCGCTCTGCCATACCCTTGTCCTTCCGTCTGCCGGGCAAGAGGCCCGACCTGGTTTGCCCGCTTCGAAGGCTCCGGCGATCCCCTCGCCAGCTTTGCGGGATGTTCTTTTCATACAGAGTGTCCGGCGTCGTTCTTTGCGCTTCGGCAAGCAACCGGGCGAATGTTCAAGCCAACAGAAGGACCACCAGCGACCGCGACAGTGCAGCGATCAGAATGATACTTAACCAGCAGATGAGCGCGATCCGCATGGGGTGATGCCCGCCCCTGAGTTCGAGGAAGTCGAGAATCACAAGCCGTCCCTTGGCAAACGCAATCCCAAGAACTGCGGCAATCGGTACGATGGTTGGACCTGCGAGCGCCGCAACAATTGCGCCGCCAATCGCGAAGGTCATCAGCATGGCGAGCACACCCACCAATTCCTCGTGCTGTCTGCGGGTCATGATGGCCTCACGCGAGATAGAGAATGGGAAAGATCACCAACCAGACGAGGTCGATCACGTGCCAGAGTGTGGCGATCAGAACCAGATTTTCCCGTGCCGGGCGCCAGGCGACCAGGAGAAGCGCGATGGCCCCGAAGGCGACATGCAGCAGATGGAAACCGGTGATGATGAAATAGAGCTCGAAAAAGGTATCGAGCGTCGCATCGGCAGCGAAGCGGACCTCACCCCAATATTCGAAGAGCTTGACCGCCACAAAGCAGAAGCCAAGCAGAGCTGCAATGACCAACGGCCGTTTCACCGCCTCAAGATCAAGCCGATTGCGCATCGCAACGGCGACAAAGTACCCGCTGACCAGCAGGACAAGCGTGTTCGCGCCGGCGATCCCCGGCCTCAAATGCAGACGCGCCAGTTCGAAGGCTTCTGCATCGAAGGTCGAGACGACGAGGAAGCCCAGGATCAGGATGCCGAAAGCGATCAACTCGCTCCACACCAGGATCCAGAGCAGCAGGTGGTCGTCCTTTGCCTCCTGCTGGAGGCTCGTTTCCATGGCCATCGTCAGTTCTCCCGTTTTGGGATCCTTTCTAGAGAAAAAACTGAAGCGCTCTTTGTGGGAGCGCAAAGAAGACTGACGAAAGACAAGGCAGAGTGCTTCCAGAACAGAAGGGCCAGAACAGAAGGGAATGACTGGAAATGACGGATGCACAGATCGGCCTTATCGTTGCGACACCTGTCATCATGGGCTTTGCCCTGATGCTGAAGCGCATGGGCGTACTGCAGGGCGGCGGCACGCTTGCTGCCGTGCTGGCTTCGCTTGTCATCGGCGTCGTCCTGTTTCTGGGCCAATGAGGAGGCAACCATGGAAACGATCGGATCCAGCTTGACGGCCACCGAGGTCAGGGCGCTTGAGGACAAGCACCGAGATCTTCTTATTCTCTGCTTGAGGCTGGAGGAACTGGCCACGGACTTCGACGCCGGCGAAATTCCGCGCGGCATCCAGAAGGTTGCCAAGCACATCGAACCGCTGGTCGCCGCCGCCCATACTCTGGAAGAGCAGAAGTTTTACCCCGACCTCGAGTTGCATGCCGGCTCCTGCTTCGGCTCCCTTCTTCTCGATCAGGTCAAGTCTGAACATCGCGTCGACCGCCGCGCGGCCCGTGAGCTATCCCTCACCTTGGCCGCTGTCGCTCGCAGACGGTGCAGACTGCGCCTGGAAACGGTGGCCCATATGGTTCGGGGTTTTCAGGAAGCTGTCCGGCGCCATATCACTGCGGAGCAGATGCTGCTGCAGCAGCTTCTAAACGTGGAACCCGAAACGCAGGTGTTCCCAACATGACCCAGATCGTTCTTGCGCTTGCAGCATTCTTGTTGTTGCATTCGGTGCCTGCCCTACCAACCATCCGCGGAAGGCTAACCGCAGCGCTTGGATTACGGCTCTACCTTCTAGTCTATTCGACAACATCCGTAGCACTCCTGATATGGGTCCTGCATGCCGCCTGGAGCACTGATTATGTAGAGATCTGGCGGCCGGATTCCCGGAGCATCCTCGCCAATCTCGTGTTGTCGCCACTCGGGCTCTTTCTGGTCACGGCAGGCCTCATCAGTCCCAATCCCGCATCTATCAGCTTCATGACAGGCACTACACCTGGCGCGATTACAACTCTCACCCGCCATCCGGTCTTGTGGGGATTTTTCCTCTGGTCTCTCGGCCACCTCGCAGCAAACGGTGATACCAGATCGCTCCTTATCTTCGGTGGCCTCGGTCTGTTTTCTGCTGTCAGCATCCTTGTCGCGGAAAAGCGCGCGAGACGCAGGATGGGAGAAGACTGGTTACCAGTCGAGAGATCAACATCCATATTTCCCTTGATCGCCCTGCTCTCGGGACGCGCCAAGCTGCGTCTGGATGGACATCTGGTAGCCGGGCTCGCCGTGACGCTGCTTGTCACACTTTGGCTGCTCGCGGGAGGCCATGCCGCCCTGTTTGGCGCAGACCCAATTCTCGCGCTCGACATCTGAGAACGATTCCAGCCGGCAATTCCATTCATTCCTTGCTCTACGTCAAACATCCCGCGCGCCGCCGGCGATAACATGAGTAGATAAATCAATTTTGGGAGAGCGGGATACCCAACACCATGAAACAGGTTTGCAGGACGGATATCATTGAAGCCGGCACGGCAGGCTACGCACCAACCCGTCGCACTTTATGCGCTGGCATTGCCGCGACCCTCGCCCTCCCCTTCCTAAACAAGCGAGCACGCGCTTCTTCACTTGACCAGCTCGTCCTCTACGGCCCACCTGCCGGGCCATCGATCACGCTTGCCTATGCTGTTGGCAAGGGCCTGCTGCGCGATGTCGCCAACAAAGTGGAGTTCAAGGTGTGGCGCACGCCGGATGAGATGCGGGCAGGTCTTGCATCCGGGTCGATGCAGGCCGTGGTCATGCCGACTACGGCGGCGGCAAATCTCCATACGCGCGGTCTTGGCCTGAAACTGGCCAGCGTAATGACCAACGGCCTTCTCTATATGGTCTCGCGCGATGAGAAGATCACCACTTTCGCCGATCTCGAAGGTCAAAGCGTGACCGTGCCATTTCCCAATGACACGCCGGAACTTGTCTTCGATGCGGCGCTTGCCCATCATCGGATGACCGGCAAGGTCAAGGTAGAGCGGGCCGGCACGCCAATCGAAGCTGTGCAGATGCTGCTCGCAGGGCGCATCGACACGGCGCTCCTACCCGAACCGGCGGTCTCTGCCGCCATCTTCAAGGCCAGTACCGGTGGTCAGGCGCTTCACCGCGTCATCGACATGCAGAAGGAATGGGGTACGGTCACGGCAAGTACGCCGGTCATGCCCCAGGCAGGTCTCGCCCTGACGCAAAGCTTCCTGGACGATCATCCGGAACAGGCGACCGCGCTTCTTGCGGGACTTGCGCGGGCAGCAGTCGAGGTGAACGCCAATCCGGCAGCGGCTGCGAGCCAAGCCGCATCGGCGCTTGAACTCCCATGGCCTGTGCTGGAGGCGTCGATCCCCTATTCGAACCTCGTCGCCATCGCCGCTCGGGACGCTCGCGGACCGATCGAGACCCTGCTCAAAGCCGTGGCACAGAGGCATCCCGAGATGGTGGGCGGTCGCATGCCAGACGCGTCACTTTATCTATAGGGCTGGATCATCATGGGCCTGGCTTATCGTGCGGGAAGGGTGGCGCGCTTCCTCTGGTCCGGCTGGGCGGGTTTCAGCGGCCTTGCCGTCTTTGCAGCCGTTTGGCAGCTCGGAGCCGAAGCCTATGGCAGCTTCGTGTTGCCAGCACCGGCCGAGACGATCCAGACCCTGTTCAAGCTAGCAGCAGACCCCGACAATCAGATGTTGGTGGTGTCGACGAGCCTGAGGGCGCTCGCCGGCTTTTCACTGGCCGCCGTGATTGGGACGATGGCAGGCGTGGTGGCCGGATACCATCCGGCGATCATGAGGCTTGCACGTCCGCAGGTAACCTTGCTGATCGGCGTCCCGCCAATCGCCTGGATCGTCCTTTTGATGATCTGGTTCGGCATGGGGGCAGGAACGGTCATTGCGACAGCTGCCATCGCCGCATTGCCGCTTGTCTTTGTTGGTGCAGCCGAGGGCATCCATACACGGGACCGGTCGTTGGAAGACATGGCCCGGATGGCCGGTCTGTCATGGCTGGCCCGCCTGTTTCAGATATCCCTACGGCAAATGCTTCATGCGGTATTTCCTGCTTTGGTCATGGCACTGGGCACGGCTTTCAAGGCAGCAGTCATGGCCGAGTTGCTGGCTAATGCCGGCGGTATAGGAGGCGCGCTCGCCAATGCCCGTTCCGCACTCGATGTGGAAGCTGCCCTTGCCTGGATCCTCCTGTCGGTCACTGCGCTGATCAGTGTCGAATATGGAATTGTTCAGCCACTGCGCGCCGAAGCCGAGGCATGGCGGGAAGCCGCCCAACCCTGGGGCGTACGCCGATGACCCTCCTCCAGCTCAAAGCCGTGGGGCACGTCTATCTCGGCCGCCCCGTTCTCGAACAGGTCACTCTGCAGGTCAACCAGGGGGAAATGGTCGCGCTGGTCGGACCATCCGGTTGCGGCAAGAGCACGCTTGCCCAGATCGCCGCCGGGCTGATTATCCCCCGCCACGGCCAAGTCGAGCGAGGCTATGCGCGCTGCGCTTTCGTCTTTCAGGAACCGCGCCTCCTCCCATGGGCGACGGTCGAAGCCAACGTGGCACTCGGCCTATCTGGCCTGCTCGTGGCGCGGTCCGAGCGAAGGGCAAGAATTGCAGCGGCCTGTGATCGCGTATCGCTGGAAGAGAGCGACTGGCAAAAGTTTCCATCGCAGTTGTCGGGTGGCATGCGCCAGCGCACGGCGCTTGCCCGTGCTCTCGTCGCCGACCCCGATTTCCTCTACTTCGACGAGCCCTTCACCGCGCTCGATGCCGCCTTGCGACGGCGGATGCAGGATCTCGTCGTCGCCACAGCCTCAGACAGCGGCAAGGGCGGGCTCTTCATCACCCATGACATCCATGAAGCGCTGCGGATCTGCCACCGGATCGCGGTCCTCGACCGCTACGGCCATGGAATTCTCGACTGCGTCTCTGTTCCCGAGACACCGGGGCATCGCAGTGAGGAGATGATTTTCGAGACGGCACGAAGGCTCATCTCCGACCACCCGCTGTTTGCCGTCGTTGAAGAACATGACGAGCGGAGGCTGGCATGAGTGTGCTTCCAGCGATACGCATGCTTCCCTCGGCCGATCTTGCCAGGGCCATGTCCGCCGAAGGCCTCAGACTGATGTTTCCACTTGCCGCCTTGCATGCGGCGCTGTGGCCGTTTCTTTGGATTGTGGTTTGGTCTCTTGATCTACCTTTTGCTGTCTCGTCCCTTCCCCGCCAATGGCACGCCCAAGAAATGCTGGTCGGCTCCTTCGGAGGCGCGCTTTTAGGCTTCCTGACCTCTGCCCTACCGGAATGGACGGACACGCAACGCCTCAGTGGACGCCCCCTGTTCTTGGCTGCAGGTCTCTGGGCAGGCGCCCGTGTGCTCGGTTTGCTCGCTGTCGAGAACGGTTGGCTTCTCGGCCTGCTCTTCGATATGTCTTGGATGCTGTTCCTGCTCGCCTATGCGCTGCGTCTGTCGTGGATCAAAAAAAACACCGATCTCCTGGGCTTCATGCTGTTCCTCACCGCCTTTGCCGGGGCTGCGGCCCTGCTACGAATTGCAATGGCTCTGGGAGAATATGATCTGTCGGAAAGCGCAATCAGAATGCTCGGGCTGTCGCTTCTCGGCCTGCTCGGCCTCGCACTTGCCCGCATCACCGTACCGGTGACCAACCTGATCCTCGATCCGACGGAAAAGACCTCGCCCTACAGACCGCATCCGGGCCGGGTCCATCTCTCGGCTGGATTGACCATGCTGGTGATCGTGGCAGAGGCAGCCACGCTGTCGGACGCCGTGCGCGGCTATCTGATGTTGGCCGCCGGTGCAGCCTTTCTCGATCGGGTCGGCGAGGGGTTCGTCGGTCGCGAAGGCTTTTCCTTCGAACTTGGCGGTCTTTGGCTGTCGAGTGCGCTGGCTGGCACCGGCCTTCTCATCTGCGGCCTTAACCTCATTGGCCTGCCTCTGCCCTGGCTGGGCGGGCTGCATCTGGCACTGATGGGGGGGCTGGGTCTCGGCGTCCTGCAGGTACTCTCGATTGCAGGCCTTCTGCATACCGGTCAACCGCTGCGCTTTTCAAAGACAACCCGGGTGGCGATCCTGCTTCTGGTCCTGTCGGTTCTTCTGCGGATCCTCCCGGAGTTCGCGCCGTCGCTCTCCCTGCCCTTCGGCGCTTACGGTCTCTCCTCTGCGCTGTTTTCGCTTTCCTTCCTCCTCTGGGCCAAGGCCTATATTCCTCTGCTCTGGTCGCCGCATACGGTTGACCAGGAAAGGTGCTGACATGACCACACTTTCCGGCCCCTCCATCCCAAAGCGTCTCTTGTCAGGCGGATTCCGCCTGTTCTTTCCGGGCAGCGCGCTTGTCGCCGCCCTATCCATCGCGATCTGGGTCCCCTGGTTCCTCGGCTTCATGCATGTGCCAACCCTTTTGCCGCCAGTGGCCTGGCACCAGCACGAGCTTCTCTTCGGCTTCGTCCCGGCCGTGATAGCAGGGTTTCTTCTCACCGCCGTGCCGAACTGGACCGGCAGGCCCGGTTTGAAGGGCATGCCTCTTCTGGCGCTGTTTCTTCTCTGGTTCGCCGGGCGTCTGACGATCAGCCTCTCGGAACTGACGGGCATGCTCGGCGCAATGCTCGTCGCGCTCACCTTCCTGCCGGTGCTCGCCATCTTCGTCCTGAAGGAACTGGTCGCTGCCTCGAACCGACGCAATTACAAGATCGTCGCCGTTCTGGCGCTGCTGAGCGCCGCCCAGGTTCTCTTCCATGTCGAGATTGAGCGCTATGGACGCGTCGAAATCGCCGACCGTCTGGCCCTGTCCGCGATCCTCGTCCTCATCTCCCTGGTCGCAGGGCGCATCATTCCGGCATTTACCGGCAACTGGCTAAAAGCGAACAATCCGGGACGGCTGCCGCAGAATTTCGCCCGTTTCGATCTGGCCGTCATGATCCTTGGGAGCCTTTCAATGGCGATGTGGATCGCTGTCGGCGGCGGTCTTGAAAGCCTCCAGTTTCCCACGGGGCTGCTGATGCTTGTCGCCAGCCTTGCTCATCTCGTGCGACAGGCAAGATGGTGCCCCGAGCGCACGCTTGGGGAGCCCCTCGTGACGATCCTGCATGTCGGCTATCTCTTCATTCCCTTAGGCTTTTTGCTGATCGGCCTCTCGATGCAGTTGGACCACTCCGGCTTCGCCTCGGCAGGCATCCATGCCTGGACGACAGGTGGGGTCGGGGTCGTAACGTTGGCGGTGATGACCCGCGCCACGAGAGGCCATACGGGTCAGGCGCTGACGTCGCCCCCCACGACAACCTGGCTCATCTATGCACCAATCATCCTCTCGGCACTGCTGAGGATTTCGGTCGCAATTTGGCCGCAGCATACCATGCTGTTATTGCCGATCGCAGGCATCGCGTGGATCGTGGCATTCATGGGTTACGTGGTCTTCTACATGCCGTTGATTGCGCGGAAGGGTTGAAATACAATGAGAGTATGCTTCCCGCCGAGTAGCGCGATCACGTCTCAGTGACTTCATTCCAGGGGTCTGGGAGCATGTAACCGCCTCGCCATCCACTCTGCCATCAGAGGACTGCTATCAGAAGCATATCGGTCTTCCAGCACTTCGGATTGTAAAATCCGGTCTGCCCGGAAATGGCGGTAGTCTTCGCGAAGCTCGCACCAGGCGGCGATCAAGGTCACATCGACATAGTAGACGGTAGCAATTGGCCAGATCGTGCGCCTTGATCGACGCTGTTGTTCGTCGATGTAGGTGATCTCGATTTTGCGACATGCTCGGATGGCATTACGCACGTCGAGCAGTTCAATCCCGTTGGGTCGCACAGCATCCCCCTCCGAGACATAGAACCGGGGTGATGCAAGATAGGAGCGCAGTTCCTTCGGGACGATATGCTGAAGCTTGCTCAGAACGCTTTCGGCCGCTTCCTGAAGTTTCGGGTCGCGGATGCGATGAACAAGATTTGCTCCGACTGTGATGGCTTCGATTTCCTCCATTGTGAACATAAGGGGTGGGAGATCAAAGCCCTTTCGTAGCAGGTAACCAAGCCCCGGCTCGCCCTCGATGGGGATTCGACGGGCCTGCAAGGTTGCGATGTCCCGATATATGGTGCGGGTCGTCACTTCCAGCATTTGCGCCAGCATGGCGGCCGTCGTCGGCTGCGTCTTGCCACGCAAGGCCTGAATGATATCGAAAAGACGATCGGCACGACGCACGAGCTACCTCCAAGACCACTGACAAAACGGTGTCAGTAGCATCGGGGTACAAAGCTCCAGATGCAAGGGGGCGACGATGCAAGACGATTATAACAAATGGCTCGGCACACTGCTGATTATCGGTTCCGCAGTCGCCTACAGCCTGTCCGGTTACTTCACTCGGCTCATCACGCTCGATGTCTGGACGCTCCTGTTCTGGCGCGGGATCTTCGGCGGGCTATTCATCGGCACTTACGTCGCCTGGCGTCATAGGAACGACCTTTTGGGCTCAGTCCGGGCTACGGGAATGGCTGGCTTAGGGGTGATGCTCCTTTCCACACTCGCCACGATCTGCTTCATCAATGCTCTGCGTCTAGCTCCCGTGGCAGACGTGATGACGATACACGCGGCGCTTCCATTTATGACCGCGATCCTAGCGCTGGTCTTCACAGGTGAACGAGAGCACTGGACGACGTGGGCGGCCAGCCTCGTAGCCCTCGTCGGCGTCATGATCATCGTGAACCCTCAAATCTCCGGCGGTCATTTGGCTGGCCATACCTTCGCGACAATGATGGCGTTATCATATGCCGCAATGATGGTCATAATCCGCCGACATCGGCATGTTTCCATGCTTCCGGCGGTCTGCCTATCCGCCTTTCTCTGCGCATTCGCGGTGCTACCTTTCGCCCAGCCTATGCAGGTATCGGCCCCGATCATGTTTGATCTTGTTTTGTTTGGAACCGTCCAGTTTGGTCTCGGCCTGCTGTTGATGACGGTCGGGACCCGGTTGATCTCGGCGACGCGTTCCGCCGTAATCGGCAGCTTGGAAAACCCGCTCGCACCGCTTTGGGTGTGGCTGGCTTTCGGGGAACTGCCTGCTTGGGCCACGTGGGTCGGTGGCGGATTGGTCATGGGCGCAGTGGTGCTTGATATTTTGATAAAGCCGAACAGCCGACCAAAAAGAGCCGGTGACTTGGATCAAGCTGCTAGCCCAGCTAAAACTGTCTAGGATGCAACGTAAAGTCACCGTGAACCGAGTCTGCGCGAAAAGCCAACCAAGCGCAACCAATCTCCCGCGAGCGACGTTCAAAGAACTGATGGCGGTCTCAGTACAATCACCCTCTCCACTCCGGTATCAAGGGTGCGTCCGTCAACCCGAGCAGATCCACGGCACGAGCCGCAATATGAGCGACGAGATCCTCTACGCTCGCTGGATTGCGGTAGAATGAGGGGACCGGCGGCATCACCACAGCCCCCATCTCGGTCACCGCCGCCATGTTGCGCAGGTGCCCGAGGTGAAGCGGCGTTTCGCGGGCAAGGAGAACCAGCCTGCGACGCTCCTTGAGCTGCACATCGGCGGCGCGAGTGAGAAGATTGTCGGTTATCCCGGTCGAGATCGCTGCAAGAGACCGCATCGAACAAGGGGCGACGATCATACCGGCCGTGCGGAATGATCCGCTGGCAATCGATGCACCGATATCGCTTTCCGAATGGAAATGAGCAGCGAGCCCGATTAGCCGCCCCAGCGCCTCGTTGCCCGCCTCATGTGCGATTGTCCGGCGCGCTGCTGACGTGACGACGAGATGCAGTTCAACATCATCCATGGCCGCCAGGAGCCGGCCGACCTGAAGACCGATCGCCGCCCCCGAAGCACCGGACATGCCGAGAATGACACGCCTCATCATGGCTCACCTTCCCTTGTCTTGAGGGATCCAAGTCCAAGTTCGCGCCAGATCGCATCGACGCGCGCCGAGACCTCCGGCGTCATTTGCAGCACGCGGCCCCATTCCCGATCGGTTTCTGCGCCAAGCTTGTTGGTGGCATCGAGACCGAGCTTTCCACCGAGCCCAGGCTTGGGAGAGGCAAAATCGAGGTAGTCGATGGGCGTGTTATCCACCACCACCAGATCGCGGGAGGCGTCGAACCGCGTGGAAAGCGCCCAGATGACGTCGCTCCAGTTTCTGACGTCAACATCGGCATCGACCACGATGATGAGCTTGGTGTAGCTGAACTGCGGCAGCATCGACCAAAGCCCGAGCATGATCCGGCGGGCTTGCCCCGGATAGCGCTTGTCGATCGACACGACGATCGCCCGGTAGGAGCACGCTTCAGGAGGCAAATAGAGATCGACGATCTCCGGAAACTGGCGCTTGACGAGGGGAAGGAAGAGGGCATTCATCGCCTCTCCAAGCACCGAAGGCTCGTCTGGCGGACGACCGGTGAAGGTCGAGAGGTAAACAGGATCCTGCCGCATCGTCATCGCGCTCAAGGTCATGAGGGGAAACGGTTCGACGGAATTGTAGTAGCCCGTGTGGTCGCCATAGGGGCCCTCAAGTGCGGTGTCCGCGATCGAAACGGCCCCCTCCAGAACAATTTCTGCAGTGGCTGGAATATCTAGCGGCTGGGTGAGCGCCCGCACCACATGGGCGCGCCTTCCTCTGAGCACACCGGCGAACGAAAGCTCGCTCATTGTCTCCGGCAGCGGCATGACGGCGGAGAGGATTGTCTGCGGATCAGCGCCGATTACGACCGCAATGGGCATGTCCCGCCCCACGGACTGCCACTGCCGGAAATGTTTTGCAGCACCACGATGGGCAAGCCAGCGCGTGATCAACCGCCTGCGGTCCAGGGCTTGCAGCCGGTAGACGCCGACATTGACATCCTTAGGGTCGGAGGGCGAGGCGGTGACGACAAGCCCCCAGGTGATTAGCGGTGCCGGTTCGCCGGGCCAGCACCACTGGATCGGCAGCCGACTGAGATCAACAGCCTCACCTTCGAACACGATGTCCTGGCATTCGGCGTGAGACATCCTGCGGCATCCCAGCGCCATGGCGGAGCGAAGCACAGGCAGTTTCTTCAAGGCATCCCGGAGCGACGCCGGCGGCCTCGGTTCGCGCAATTCGGCCAGAAGGTCCGCGAGATCGCCGATCTTGCCGCCAGGGATGCCATAGCCAAGTTCGATCCGCTCGCGCGTGCCGAACAGATTGGCAAGCAGCGGTATTTCTGACACTGCACCGTCTGCCCGGACCGGGCGCTCAAAGAGCAAGGCCGGGCCTACCTCTGCCAGAACCCGCCTGTGGATTTCCGTAATCTCATGGACAAGGCTCACCGGCCGCGAGACGCGGATAAGCCGTCCTCGCTTTTCCAGTTCGGTCATGAAAGCTTGAAGACCGTCGTAGCGACGAGGCGGTGCGTTCTGTGTCATGCGGACCGCTATGACCTGTGAATTCGGTTACGTCTTTGCGCTGGAGCAATCTGGATTGTCGGCCGTTCTCATAGGTTTGCGCCGGTTCAACCATCAAAATTGGCGCAATGCAGACAACATCCATTCTGGCTCTCCCGCTGAAAGCCGTGCCGCTCATGCCGCTCGTGCCAATTGAGCTCGTTGCACGTCGCCTTTTCAAGCTCCTGCTCCTAGCTCATGGCGATATGTTCGAGCGCCTTGGCACATACAAAAGCTGCCGCTTTTCGTTTGCTCCAACGGACCTACCCCTCGTCTTCCTCATCGAGCCTGGCGTCCCTCATCTCACTGTGTTGCGCAAAGGCGATACCTTCACAGCGGATGCGGGTGTCGAGGCCCCGCTGGTAACACTGCTGGCACTCCTTGAGGGGCGTTGTGATGCTGATGCCCTGTTCTTTTCCCGCGACTTGAAGGTGATCGGAGACATGGAGGCCATGCTTGCGATGAGAAACGCACTTGATGACTGCGATATCGACCTTCCGCGTGATCTCGCGCGGATCGGGGGACCGGCCGCCCCCGTCGTTCACAGGCTGGCCGTGGAAATCCGAAGCCGGTCGCTGAGGGAGATCCGGTGATGGAACTGATCTGTCCGGCGGGAACACCAGCCGCATTTCGTGAAGCCGTCGATGCAGGCGCTGATGCGGTCTATTGCGGCTTCCGCGACGAGACCAATGCCCGCAATTTTCCCGGCCTCAATTTCAGCCGAGATGAGCTGCGAGACGCGATTGTCTATGCCCGCAACAAAGGCTGCATGACATTTGTCGCCCTCAACACTTTCATGCGGGCTGGCGACGAAGAGATCTGGTATCGCGCGGCGGCCGACGCGGTAAGGCTCGGTGCCGATGCGCTGATCCTAGCCGATTTCGGCCTCATGGCCCATGTCAGGGAACACTATCCAGAGCAGCGCTTGCATGTTTCGGTCCAGGCGTCTGCTTCCAATCCCGAAGCGATCAATTTTCTCGTCGAAGCCTTCGACGCAAAACGGGTCGTGTTGCCGAGAACGCTGACGATCGGCGACATTGCCCGCATTGGTCGCAAGGTTAAATGCGAGATCGAGGTCTTTGTTTTCGGCGGGCTTTGCGTCATGGCCGAGGGACGCTGCTCGCTTTCATCCTACGCCACCGGCAAATCGCCCAATATGAACGGCGTCTGCTCCCCGGCGAGCCATGTGCGGTACCGACAGGACGGCTCCGACATGGTGTCAGAGCTCGGCACCTATACGATCAACCGCTTCAGCCAAGGCGAGGCCGCTGGTTATCCCACGCTTTGCAAGGGGCGTTTCGACATCGGCGATGCCCGTGGTTACGCCTTCGAAGACCCAGTGTCCCTCGACGTCATGGGCGAAATCGAAGCCTTGAAGGATGCCGGTGTCTGCGCCTTGAAAATTGAGGGACGCCAGCGCGGCAAAGCCTACGTGGCCGAGGTCGTATCGACGCTGCGCCAGGTGCTCGCAACCGCCCCCTCGGGGCGTGGCCCCTTGCTGACCCGGCTGAGAGCGCTGAGCGAAGGGCAGAAGACCACGGTCGGCGCCTATGAGAAGCGCTGGAGATGAGCATGACCGAACTGACACTGGGCCCCGTCTACTATCTATGGGACGGCCCGAAATGGCGAGATTTCTATTATCGGATCGCAGACGAAGCGCCCGTGGATCGCATTATCCTCGGCGAGACTGTCTGCTCAAAACGGCAGCATTTCATCGAGCCATACTTGGCAGATGTGGTGGAGCGCCTGGAACGGGCGGGAAAATCGGTGGCCTTCTCCTCGCTGGCGCTCGTCACCTTGGAGCGAGAAAGTCGGATGGTGAAAGAGCTGATCGAGACGTCGGACCACGCTATAGAGGTCAACGATCTCTCCGCAATCGGCCTGATCAATGGCCGCCGACACCTCGTTGGCCCCTTGATCAATGTCTATAACGGTCCAACGGCGCGCTTAATGGCACTACGCGGGGCAAACCGCATCTGTCTTCCGCCCGAACTTCCTTTCAGCTCGATTGCTAGGATCGCCGAAGATGCCTCTGATGTGGCTCTCGAAGTCATGGTGTTCGGTCGCATGCCGCTGGCCATATCGGCGCGCTGCGCCCATGCCCGTTCCAAGGGCCGGATCAAGGACAATTGTCAGTTCGTCTGTGGCGAAGAACCGGATGGTCTGCCAATCAAGACACTCGACCGCCAGTCTTTCCTGGTGCTCAATGGCGTGCAGACGATGTCGCACACGTGCCAACTCCTGCTCGGCGAACTGACCGACTTGCAGGAGGCCGGGGTCAATGCCTTCCGTCTCTCACCACAGGACTGCGACATGGCGCGCATCGCTACCATCTTTCGAGAATTGCTGTCCGGCAGCCTGGGACCTGAGGAAGCCGCCACGTTGATCGGGCATTGTTATCCCACGGCCAAGTTTTCCAACGGCTTTCATCATGCCCGAGAGGGGGCCGCCTGGGTATCGCGGGCGAAAAACACCGCCCACGCATCCTGAGCGCGAGGGAGAACAGCGCCCATCTTGTTTGCGAAAACGCAACGATCGGATCGGCATTCCCCGCCATAGTCGCGACCACAACGATAACGCATTGAAGCGCAAGCAAGGTGAACTCAATGGAACTCAACGCAAACCAGACGGTCGGGAAGATCGCCACCTCCCTCCCCGGTGCAGCGGCACTTTTCCGCCGTCATGGCATCAGCTTCTGCTGCGGTGGCTCTGACAGCATCGGGGCTGCGGCCGAAGCTGCAGGCCTCTCACCGGAGACACTGGTGGACGAATTGCAGGGCCTTGTCGACGCCGCATCGACTGAAGCACCGGATGGCACAGTCGATCTGATCAATCATCTCAGGACACGCTACCACGATACCCATCGTGCAGATCTCATCTCATTGATCCCGCTTGCCGCCAAGGTCGAGCGGGTGCATGGCGATCATCCCGATGCACCGATCGGCCTGGCAAATCTCCTTGAGCGTATCCAGAGCGATCTCCATAGCCATATGCACCGAGAGGAGCTTATGCTCTTCCCGCCTATGGAACGCGGCGACCATCAAGCACTGAGCATGCCCATCGAACAGATGCGCCATGAACATG
The DNA here is from genome assembly GCF_030435705.1 of Rhizobium sp. SSA_523. NCBI lineage: Bacteria > Pseudomonadati > Pseudomonadota > Alphaproteobacteria > Hyphomicrobiales > Rhizobiaceae > Affinirhizobium > Affinirhizobium gouqiense. The sequence continues at coordinate 63,263 of NZ_CP129380.1, read as the reverse complement.
ACGTCGAGGCACAGCATCTGGCGGAACTGGAGCACGTGACAGGCGGATTTCATCTGCCGGACGGTGCCTGCAACTCATGGCGCGCGCTTTATACCGGCGTAAAGAAGTTTGCCGATGATCTCGTCCAGCACATGCATCTGGAAAATGAGGTCCTCTTTCCACGCTTCACCGTCGGAGCCTTCTAGAATAACAACTGTCGGGGACGAGGGATCATGCCGAAGAACCAGAAGCCTGACCAAGGTATAGATCGCGAAAGGATTGCTCCTCCGGCCGCTTTCGGGTCGCGGCGTGAGCGAGCCTGTGACACCGTCTGCGACATGCATGAATGTGTAATTAGTGGCATCGCCGGACCCGAGACGGTCGCTTATCTCATGGACCGGCTGCTGTCACTTGATCCTCGGTACGCAGGCGACAGGCGATGATCGGCCCTCCATGCCCTCATTATCGCCCTTGGAATTTGCGCGTACATGTGAAGGGCGCGGTTTGAACCTTCCCGCAGCCTGCGTTGGATTGACGCACGCTGGGGTTTGTTTGTTCGACGCTTGGCATTCGTCAAAGCGAGCCCGGACGCGTTAGACAACTTTTTACTTTACCACATCAATGCTCGCTAAAATTCACATCGTATCATGATGTTACGATATTCGGCATGATGCCCCAGCTCAGGAACAGCATGTAAGATGCGCATCACCGACTTTTCGATCAACAAGCGCCTCTGGCTTGCGATCATGTTTCCTCTGGTTGCAGCCCTTACCCTTGCGTCGATGGAGCTTCTCGACTCGTGGCGCTCCTACCGGCAGATGCAGACCGTCGCTAAGGTGAGTGAGAACATCACGGCCATTGGCGAGATGATCCACGTCCTCCAGAGCGAGCGGGGGCAGAGTGCGGGATACATCGGATCAAACGGCAGCGCAGACCGAACGCCGCTGTCAACGGCGCGCCAATCGACCGATGCGGGTCTGGTAAGGCTGCCAAAGCTCGCTGACGCCATAGCCAGTTTCGAAAACACGGAACTGAACCGCCGCTGGGCCTTGTCACAACAAGCGCTTCAAGAGCTGCCCGCCAAAAGGCAATCCATCGACAACTTGTCCTTCAACGGTAAGCAGTCCTTTGACTTCTACAGTGGCCTGATTGGTGAACTCTCGGCCCTTGTATCCGAACTTTCTCTACAAGGTGTTGGATCGAGTATCGCGGCCGAAATGATCGGCTATAACCTGCTCATGCAGGCAAAGGAGATTGCAGGCCAGGAGCGCGCAACCGGGAACGGGTTCATCACGTCGCGCGACGTTGACCCCGAGCTTGTTGCCCCCTTTGCCCGCATGGCAGGCGCTCAAAATAGCCTGATAGACAACTTCCTCGCTCTACAGCAGAAGGAACTACAATCCGCCTACACTTCGCAACTCTCCATTCCTGCATTGAAGGAGATCGAAGCCACGCGGTCGTCCTTGATTGGGACGGGTTCGACAGCGGCCAGTGACTTGAGCGCTGATCGCTGGTTTGCAGCCACCAGTCAGCGTATTGACGCAATGAAGGCTCTGGAAAGGGCAAGCCTCGAGCGTCTCGGCAACGAGGCACGCGCCATCGCCGCAAGTGCATTCACCCGGCTCGGAACGGTTCTGATCCTTTGCATCGCCGGGGCCATTCTGGTTATCGCCTTGTCGCTGTTTCTGGCAGGAACAATCAGCCGTCCGCTGAAAGCGCTCGTCAGTTCCATGCGCAGATTGGCAGAGGGTTACCTCGAACCGACCGGGCAATCTGCCAACCGTAAGGACGAAGTCGGAGACATGGTCAAAGCGGTAGAAGTCTTCCGCCTTTCTGCGATCCGAAATCGCGAACTGGAGCTGGAGGCAGAGCGCGCACGCGAACAGGCCGAACACGACCGAGTTGAGATGCAGATCGCAGCGGAGGCAGAGGCCGAAGCCCGCATGAACAAGGCAACCGGCACACTGGCCCAGGCCTTGAGAAAGCTTGCTGCCGGCGACCTTCTTTGCGAGGTGAACGAGGCCTTTGCACCGCAATTCGAAGACCTTCGCCATGACTTCAATCGCTCGGTGGTGCAGTTGCGGCAAGCACTGGTTGGCGTCGGCCAATCCGTCACGACCGTCACCGGCGGAGCATCCGAGGTTTCTTCGGCATCGGATGACCTGTCGAGGCGCACCGAGCAGCAGGCGGCCTCGCTTGAAGAAACGGCCGCTGCACTCGAACAGATCACAGCGAATGTCACGGCCACTTCAAAACGCTCGGATTTGGCCCGAAGCGTAACGAAGAGCGCACGCGAAAGAGCAAGTCGATCCGGTGAAGTGGTACGAAACGCCGTGGCAGCGATGGACAAGATCGAGCAGGCATCGAGCCAGATCAGTCAAATTATTGGTGTGATCGACCAGATTGCCTTCCAGACAAACCTGCTCGCCCTCAATGCGGGCGTGGAGGCAGCCCGCGCCGGCGAGGCCGGCAAGGGATTTGCCGTGGTTGCCCAGGAAGTCCGGGAGCTCGCCCAGCGTTCGGCGCAGGCAGCCCGGGAAATCTCGGGGCTGATCGGCAATTCTGAATTGGCAGTTCGCCAGGGCGTCGAACTGGTCTCGGAGACAGGCACCGGACTGGCCGAGATTGACGAGCTCGTGCAGGAAGCGGCAAGTCACGTGGACGCCATCGCGATCGCAGCGCAGGAACAGGCAGTCGGTCTTTCACAGGTCAATGTCGCGGTGAACCATCTAGATCAATCGACACAGCAGAACGCAGCAATGGTGGAAGAGATGAGCGCTGCTGGCGCTGCCTTGGCCAGCGAAAGTGTAACTCTCCAGGGTTTGCTCAACTCGTTCGTATTGACCTCATCTTCTAGCGGTCAAATCGTAGCTGAAAGAATGAGGGCATAAGTCGGAGTGGGTCGCATTTGCAGGATCTCCTCAGCTCTTGAGCGGAATCGAACCGACGACCCGACCCCTGCCCTTCTATCCCGCCTAACAGATTCAGTTGGTGAGGGAGAGACTTAGCCGAGAAGCGGACGTCATGATGAAGGCTACGCGGGGTGCTCCACTGCGTGTCTATCTGAGCCGTCTGTCAAAGCCTCGCCAACGGCGTTGATCAATTGTTGATGTATCGCCGTACGGGAGTGTCCACTACCGTCTGAGCAAATCGGCTCCTCCATACCATCTTAGTTTGCTCGCGCGGCCGCACCCGGCTTGCAAACTCCGAACATGCTGTAGTGGCTCGCGTCAGCAAGGACGGCAAAGCCGACGGGCGTTAATAGCACGGATCAACGAGTGCAGAGGGTTCCATAGTTTGACTAAAGTCAATTACATGGCGGAGTCTCGCACTATGTTCAGGATCACGAGCCCGTGGTGGTGAGCGGATCAATCTGTATCTGGACAAGATCGGACGCCTTTGAAGCGCCGCGGGCTCCTTGCTCGTCGGGAGTACAGGCTCCCCGGAAAGCACCGCAGTGAGACGTTGCAATGAAGGACAACGATATGTATCAATTCCAAGGAAGGCGCAGAGCTAATCTGTTCGCAGCGGGAAGCTTCCTGCTGGCGACAGCGGGCACGTTGGTGCCGTCAGGCGCATCAGCTCATGTGAAGTGGTTCGAAGCCTATGAGGTCGCGGCCAAGCCGGTCCCGATCCTGACTACCCTCTCCCTACCGTACTTCTGGCTGGGCCTGCTACTTGTGCTCGGCTTCTTCCTGGCCACAACGCTCCTGGAGCGCAGGCAGCCGGGCTTGCTCGCGCTCAAGAGCCTGGACGCTGCCACCTCGGGGCTGCGTACGCACGCCGACCACTTCCTGCTCAGCGTGCTGGCGGCGTTCTTCGTGTCGCTGTTCGCCGTCGGCGGGACCTACCTCACGCCGGACCTGAAAACGCAGTCGGAACTGGTTCCTTGGGCTCAGATCGTGATAGCGGCCCTGATCCCCATGCGCCGCACCCGACCGATCGCGGCGGTTGCGATCGTCGTCCTGTGGCTTTTCACGCTGCGCGACTACGACCTGTTCCACCTGTTCGACTATCTGGCGCTCGGACTTGGCCTCGCCGGCTACCTTCTCCTTTCGGGCTTGCCAGACGGCAAGTGGCATGACCGTCGCTTCGGCGTGTTGAGGTGGGGAATCGCCCTCGCCTTGACCTGGTCTAGCATGGAAAAGTTCATGTACCCCCAGTGGTTCATGCCGCTCCTCGAGGAGAAGCCGTTCCTGGCCTTCGGCATCCCATTCGGCCCCTATACGACGATGTCGGGCGTTGCCGAGTTCACTTTAGGTTTCGGCTTACTCTGGACACCGCTGGTCCGCCGGCTGTCGGCATTCGCTCTCTTCGCGCTGATGTTCGCGGCAGTCTATCCGTTCGGCCGGGTCGACATGATTGGCCACGCGACAATCTTGGCGTCGCTGCTGATCGTGGTCGCCGATCCTCAGCGCGCTAATGCGCTTGAGGTTGCGCCTAAAGGCCGTGCTGCCACCATCATGGTACCCGCCGGACTGGCTGCCGCGCTCGCCATCACCATGATATCCTACGCGGGGTTGCACAATGTGATCTACGACCGCGCCAGCGGCCAGATTGCAGCGCTGCTACGAGCTGAAACCATGGCTCCGGCCAAAACCATCGGAGCCGCCCCCGGCGCGTTCTGGCGCGGAAACGAGCACTATCATGGCGACGCCGGGACAAGCAGCGCACCGGGCGCAGGAGCGGCAGCTGCCATGATGGAGCAGATGAACGCCATGCACGAAGCCACCAGCCGCGTAAGTGTCTCAGGCGACGTAAGCCGCGACTTCGTTGCCCTGATGGTGCCGCACCACCAGGCCGCGATCGACATGGCACGTACCTATCTCGAAAGCGGAAGCGATCCGAAGCTGCGTCAGCTGGCGGAGCACATTATCGCAGATCAGGAAGCTGAAATCGCGCAGATGAAGGCCATGTTCCCTGCGGAAGCCGCCGCTATGCCCTCGCATCATTGATGCCGACCGACAGCGCGACCTGGTAAGTTGCGCTGTTCCTCTTTCGGATACCCGCTTGTGTCTGTCGCCCCGTATTTGCATGGAGGCAATGCCTCTTCATCGCCATCCCATTTATGTCAAACGCTGCTCGCTATGGCGCGACCTCGCTTGTGGACTACCTAGACGAGGCGTCCTCAACAGCGGCGGGAGCAAACACGCGATGCCAGTCTATTTACAAGCCGCTCGGCGACGACGGCTTGGCGTCTCCGCTCTCGTTGTCGGCGCGGCAATCGCGTTCTTCACTAAACTGCCTCAGCGCGTGATCGCATCGTGATGGCACTCGGCTAAGAAGTCTGATTTCGGCGGTTGCCTTCGAACTCATGGACGAGGCATTCGCGCGCGGCGGCTTTAACTCGACTGCTCTCTTTTTCGTGGCGGGCGCTGCCATATACAGAAACTAAAAGAGAATTGGCTAAATTTAGGCGGCCGCAAATGAAGCGCGGTGTTCGTTCGATTGCGTGGATGCTCGCTGCAATGACGACTCCAGGTGAGCTGTGCTGCCGGTGCTACACTTGCCAATGAAGCAGGAAAGCTGCGTGAGCTGGTGTCGCAGTTCCAGCTCGGCACGGCAGCAGGCTACACGACCGCTACCAACAGAGCAGCACCCGCCAGACCTGCTACCAACCAGGCACCTGTGGTTTCTGCTCCACGCTCCATGGTCGGTAAGATTGCAAAAGCCTTCAGCGGACGTGGCGGAGCGGCGACTGCTGCTGTTGCAGACGACTGGCAGAAGTTCTAGCAGCTCCGCCAGCACAACGAGATCAACAAGACGCCGCCTCCGGGCGGCCTTCTTGTGCTAAGGGACAAGAAAAAGGCTGCGCGCGGCGGGCTTTGCCGTATGGCCAAGAGGAGGGAGTAAGGAGGATCATCCGGCGTCCGATACAGTGCTGAGCGGGGCGTCGTGGCGAGGAATGTTCTCCCAACTTCCCCGCCCTCAGTCGAATATGAATCGACCGTGTTGGGCATGGAACACGTCCCCGCTATCGCCGCGATTGTTTCGTAGGCGAGAAGCTGAAAAGAGCTCCAGAAGGTCGGGCTTTTCTTGGCGTGAAGCTGAAGAGTAGGCCATCGCCATCCGCGAGTGTCGCCAACGGCGCGGGCGACGGCCTTTCAGCTCTTGAAAGGGATCGAACTAGCGCCCGATCGTTCAGACCATCTCGCCAAGCGTCAGAATTGAATTTAACGTCATAGGCAAAATCCTGTCTGCTTCATCAAGCCAAATGCTTTGCTTCGCTGCTGCTCAGGATAGGTTGGCCGCTTGGCGCTGGGGCGCTGGATGAAGCTATCGAACCACATCTGTAGCTTAGCGCACTCCAGAGGGATCGGCACATCGTAGAAATCTCTCGCGTATTGCAGCGTAGCCATCGCGACGCAGTCCGCTAGCGTAACGTGCTGACCGGCGATAAACGGTTCATCACCAATCAACGTTTCGATGAGCCGCAACTGCTCAAAATACCGCTCAGCGCAGATTTCCGCAACTTCGTGGCTGGAGCGTGCCGCGCCTTCCCCGAGTGCACTTCCGTGGCGAGCCCAAAGGCCGAAGAAAGTCAGGGCCTCATCGAACATCTGAACGAGTTGGTTGACCTTTGCCCGTGCAGCTGGTGTGTTCCCGCGCAGATTCGGACGGGGTATCTTGTCTTCAATGTAGTCGAGGATCGCCAGTGATTGCCCAATCACGGTGCCATCGGCATCCCTCAACATTGGGAACGATCCCATGGGATTGAGGGACCTGATCTCTGGCGGGGGTGAGTTAGTGAGCCTATCCGGCTCCGCATAGAGCTTTACGGCCACACCCCGAGGCTGCTTCTCTGCCAAGTAAATGTTGACCCGTTGGGGATAAGGCCCAAAGGAGAAATTGAGGATTTCGATCACGGCTTACTGTTCCTTGCTCTAAGGGCGCTACGTGGAACATCAGGCGACCATGACCCAGCCACGAAACGAAAGAGCAGCGTAGAACAAACTAGGTTTCCGGAAGCCCGCTTCGCGGAAGCAAGCTTCTTCCTGATGGGGCGAAAGCAGCGGCAGTCGCTCGGCCATCGCTCGGGCGGAGGCGGCGGCTTGGGCAGGCAGTAAACCCAAGCCTGCGGCAAATGTCGCAGACCGCGCCAACCAAGTTTGCGCTTGTCCATCGATTTCTGTGTGATGTGCGGCAACGAAAACACCGCCCGGTTTAAGTCGCCTGCGGATCTCCTGGAGCGTCTCCAGCCGCTCCCGCAAAGCTAAGAAATGCAGGGTCAGGAGGCACACTGCCCCATCGAAAGGACCGGCGGGTGCATCCACCGCCGTTCCGCAAACTAGGTGCGTCCGCTTCGCGAAACGCGATGTGGTTTGGCGGGCGATGTCCAGCATAGCGGGAGACGGATCAACACCGGTAAACCGCCAGTGCGGCCGGATCTCAGCCATGCCTCTGATTTCCAAACCGCCGCCAGCGCCCACAACGAGAACATTCGCCGCCCCAAGTGCCTGTTCGGCAATTAGCAGCGCTGCCATTTTGTGAAGGTCTGCAAGCCCGGGCACCTTACGCGGCGTCTCTGCGGCATAGTCGGCCACTGCCGCGGGATTGAGAAATGGGTTGGCGTCACCACTCATGACAACCTCTTCATGTATCAGTTGGAGCTACGTAACACGATTTGGCTTTTTGTATCAAGCGATGCTACATGACTTGCAGCGGATTAAGCACCTCATCAACCGGAGGGACTAGTGAACAAGGACACGAGGCTGTCAGATGTGCTACATGTGCTGTTGCATATGGCAAAGGTGAATGAGCCGGTCACCTCGGAGGTGCTGGCTCGGAGCATGGGCACAAATCCGGCCGTGTTTCGCAGAACCATGGCAGGCCTGCGGCGGGCAGGTCACGTCAAATCCGGCAAAGGGCATGGCGGCGGCTGGCAGTTAGCGCGACCCATTGAACAGATTACTCTGCTCTCCGTCTACGACGCACTTGAACAGCCGAACCTCTTTGCCATCGGTTCTCGCAACCGCCACCCCTCCTGTCTGATTGAGCAGAATGTCAACCTCGCACTCGCAGAAACGATGCTTCGAGCCGAAAAGCTGCTCCTCGACAGGTTTGGCCAAGTAACCTTGGATCAACTCATGCCCTCACAGGCAGAGCCAAAACCAATGGGCAACACAGATAAACCGCGTCCATCCCCATAAACAAGTCACGGCGCTCATCTTCTTTTGCTCATCAGACTGGGTCCGCAGTGGATTGTCGAAGCGGACCCAATCAATCGGTGGGTGATGTCATACACTTGCCGTGGGACGAACAACGATTTCGCTGGTGTCGACATCGTCAGGTTGGCTGATGACATGAAGGATTGCCTTGGCGATTGCGGCGGGCTTCAATGCTATTTGGCGATAGCTATTCATGGCTTCGGCTGCCACCGGATCTGTAATGCTGTCAGCCAGCTCGGACTCCACAACACCGGGATAAACGCAGGTGACACGGAGCTTTTCGTTCTCCTGGCGCAATCCATCTGAGATTGCCCGAACTGCGTATTTGGTGGCGCAGTAAACGGCGGCGGTCGGGGACACGGCAAGTCCGCCAATCGAGGAGACATTGATGATCTGGCCCGATCCCTGCTCATTCATCACCGGCAGCACGGCCGCGATGCCATACAGCACGCCTTTGATATTGACGTCGATCATCCGATCCCATTCTGCGACCTTCAACGACGCCATGGGCGAAAGCGGCATGATCCCCGCATTGTTGATGATGACATCGATCCGTCCAAAAGCCTTTAGGGCCGAGGCGGCGAAACTCTCAAAGCTGTCGCGGGAGGTGACGTCAAGGTCTTTGTAAATGGCCTTGCCGCCGGCTGCGATGATATCATTAGAAAGCTCTTCGAGACGATCAGTGCGCCGCGCACCAAGAACGACTGTGGCACCAGCGCTGGCTAGCACCCGAGCCGTTTCCTGGCCGATACCGCTGCTGGCACCGGTAATAAGGACGATCTTATCCTGCACATTCGTCATGACGTGCTCCTTTCTTACTGTTGGCTCTCACGGTAAACTCCCGAGGGCGTGTGGGGATGTCATTCCCTCCTACTTCAAGGAAGGTGGCGCCACTTCACCATCCGCGCCTTGAGGTCGAGGGTGCCATTGTCGACGACGAAGGTCCCATCCCCCCTATGATGCAGGGTTCGACGCTCTTTCCGGCTCTCATCGAGCCAGATCCGCTTCGCCTCGAGGATAAAGAGATTGTATGGCTCAGACAGCCGCTCGTCGAAGACGCGGCACTCAATATTGGCGAGGCAATCGCTCAACAATGGCGCGGCGACATCTGATGCAGGTCTCGTCTTGAGGCCAAATCGTTCGAATTTGTCGACCTGATCGCCCGAGCAGTTTCCGACATCGACGACCGTCTCTGCCAGATCCAGGCCGGGAATGGCGATCACACATTCACCTGTCTTGCGGAGGGCGCGATAGCTGTAGTCCCAGGGACCAATCACACAGCCGATCAATGCTGGATCATGCTGGATCATCATATGGAAACCCATCGTCATGACATTAGATTTGCCGTCATCGTGCGTCGACACCATAACGATTGGACCGGGTTCGAGCAGGCGATAAGCCTGCGATGCGGGTAATTCCTTCATTTTGTATCTCCCTTAAAAGGCCCCTGTGCACAGACAGGGGCCAGAGGGTGGTTCTTTACCATCCCTGTTCGACGGGCAGGACGAAGAGTTCCGCCACATCCACATGGGCTGGAGCCTGCGCAGCAAAGACGATCGTATCGCCGATATCTTCGCCCTGGAGGAAGGTCATCTGCGTGGACAACTCGTCCATCTGCTGGCGGTAGCCAGGATCCGTAATGTGATCATAAAGTTCCGTGGCGACTGCCCCCGGCTGGATACAGGTGACGCGGATGTTGTGCTTCGGACCTACCTCCATGCGCAGACCATCGGAGAAGGAGGCGACTGCGTGTTTGGTGGCGCAGTAGACAGACAATCCCTTGAACACCTTGCGACCCGCAATCGAGGACATGTTGAAGACGTGCCCGGAATGCTGCCTGATCATCTGAGGCAGGACAGCTGCAGTGGTGTTGAAGAGACCCTTTACATTGACGTCTACCATGCGGTGCCATTCATCGACCTTGAACTGGTCGATATCTGAAAGGGGCATGAGTCCCGCGTTATTGACGAGAATGTCGATCGCGCCATGCGCGTCGATCAGCTTCTTCACTGCAGCATCGATCGACGCCTGATCGACGACGTCCATTTCGAGTACCAGGGCTTCACCGCCCGCGGCATCGATCTTTGCCTTCAGTTCCTCCAGCTTATCGGTCCGACGCGCAGCGATGCCAACTTTAGCACCAGCTTCAGCAAGCTTGACAGCCGTTGCGGCGCCAATGCCACTGGAGGCGCCGGTCACGAGTGCGATTTTTCCATTCAACTTGCTCATTGTCTTCACTCCTTTTCTTGGGAAGCCGCGTAGAAGCGGTTTGTCGTGTTGACAATCTGGGATGTAGGCTCCGCTGGGTGGGCTTCTTTCGGAGTCTTGCTTGGCCTGTCGGGCTCTTGCTCAAAAGTCGCGATCTGCGCGCACATGGTGGCGCGATGCTCACGATCCTCAGCCCACATCTTGGCGAGGCCAGGCGAGCTTCAGCCTTGGCCGGGCAGCCGTGCGATGACCTTGATCTCGAAATCAAACCCGGCCAGCCAGTTGACGCCGATGGCAGTCCAGCTCGGATATGGAGGGTCCGGGAATATCTCGTTTTTTACAGCCATGATTACGTTGAACTGGTTTTCGGGGTCCGTGTGAAAGGTCGTCACGTCGACAACATCATCGAAGCTACAACCTCCAGCCGAGAGGGTGGTTTCGAGGTTTGCAAAGGCCAGTCGGACCTGCGCCGCGAAGTCGGGCTCTGGTGATCCGTCGGACCGGCTTCCAACCTGGCCAGAAACGAATAGAAGGTCACCGGAGGCGATGGCTGCCGAGTAGCCGTGCGCTTGATAGAGGGCGTGGCGATCGCGCGGGAAGATGGCGGTACGTGAATGCATTTTCTCTCTCCTTTAACTCGGCGGTCCGTAAACCGCCGTCGTCGAAAGGGAAGAAGCTAGGAGCCGATAGCGGCTCGTCTCGCGCGATCTTGCTTCGTGTGTTGGGCTTTTGCTGAAATTGACAGAGCAGCAGCCGGGACAGCAGGTTATCGGCCTAAGGCCTAAAGAAGAGGCCGCGACATGTCGCGCGATATGGCCTCACATCACCTGCCCGAAGTAGACTGGACGAATTGCGAAACCAGCTCCGCAATTTTCTCCGGCTGATCCTCCGGCGAGAAATGACCACAATTTTCCAAGATGGTCAGGATTGACCCAGGGATTGCATCATGAAGCTTTTGCCCCCACTCTGGGACCTGCCACTCGTCATTGGCGCCCCAGATCAGTTGCACAGGGAGGTTTTCCAGCTCACCAAGCCTATCAGCAACCTCCAACGTATGGACCGGGTCGTAGTGCTTGACCTGGTGCTCAAACAGGCTCGGCTGCCCTATCGGGCCCGAAATATAATCCAGATACGTCTCAAGCGGGCCTTCTTCGAACCTGTGTTTTTCGTATACAGCGCTAAGCAGCCAGTCCCGGAAATGCGCCCGATGGGTGGCCTCGGGCGCTTTCATCAGCGCCTCAAGCCCATTTTGCATTTGCTGCTTGGTCCTCCGTGACGGGTAGCTGTCGAAGCTGACGACGTCGATCATCGTTAGCGTCTTCAATCGATCGGGACTAGAAATGCCGAATCTTTGCGCTATTCCCCCGCCAATGTCGTGCGCCACCAAGTGAAAACTTTCAAGGCCCCAGTACTCCAGCATCTCTTCGAGAATTGGCACCTGCCCGGACATGGACGTGTCCACATTTCCTGCTTGCGGGCGTTCAGAAAGACCGAAGCCAAGGAGATCGAAAACGTGGATCTTGAACCCGGCCTTAATGAGGAGTGGCGTGACGTTCCGCCAGATATGCGATGAAGATGGGGTTCCATGGAGCAGAACCATGGGTTCACCGCTGCCATGAGTCCCGGCGGCAATGCGATAGTTCCTCACGATAACCTGCTGGTTGATCAGATCATTCCGCATTCGTATCTCCACTCTTCTAGAGGCCGGCAACAACGATGCCGCCGCGACACCTTTCGGCCCGAAGACGCCAATGCGCTCTCTCGTCAAATGGCGTCAAGATTGCACCTGAGGCAGTGAGACTACAGCGGCACTTGCTCCGGTGCTCATGACAAATATTGAGGTTCTTGAATGCGAAATCGATTGTGCGTGACCTGCGACGAGGCAGCCGCCGGCTATTTGAAGGCGAGCCAGGTATCAACGAGGTCACAAATCATACCCCTGCGCAGCAGTTTCATCAGGTCTCCTGTCATTGAATTGGATCTCGGCGACAGCGACAAACAACAAGCCTTTCCATCCATCCATCCGGCGGTGGAACAGATCTTGCAGCACTTGCGTGACGCCGATCAGGTGGAACTGTACATAGACCCCGACCCCAATAGCCAACTGCTGATGGTCTATCTATTGAGCCGTGCCCTTGCGGCGGACGTCGGCCACACAAAACTGTTGATCTTCCAGGGCATAACGCCGTGGGGACAACAGCCCCCTCAGACGCAGACCAGTTCGGTGGTGACGCCGATGTCGGTTGAAAATCAGCATCTGACCGCAGCCGCCGCAATATGGTTGGCCTACTCAGCTTCCACGCCCCATGCATGGCTTGGCCTAAGTTTAGACGAGCTGTCCCATTTTCCCTTTATGACCCAGACAAGAGAAGCGCTTCTTGATGATCTGCCGAGCGTCGAAACGGGCCTTGGCTCGTCCGAGCGCCTGGTACTGAAGACTGTCGCCGATGAAGGATGTACCGTCGGCGAGGTTGCCAGGGCCTTCGCCAGCGACCCATTGCATCTGCTTAGTTTACCTTTGGTCGTTGACCTCATTACAACGCTCGCGTCAGGCGTTTCGCCACTCATTGCCGGGCTGTCTGGACGCTTGAGGGCGACAGACTTTTTTGATGATGTCGACGCCTGGGACACGTATGTCGAAAGCCACCTTCGATTGACGGCTGACGGGCACAAGATCATCGCGGGCGAAATTGATTTCGTCGAGACGCATGGCGTTAATCGCTGGTGGGGCGGGACCCGATTGCTGGGGCACACATCCTGGCGGTGGGAGAAACAAACGCGTGTCCTGATACCGCCAGAACCTTGATGTGTGAGTACACCGGAAGACGACCCCGGATATGCGGCGTTCAGTTTTCACGTCTTGCGATAGTGGCTGGGCAAAAGTCCCGTCTCCCGTCTGAAGACTTGCGAGAAATGGCTCGGGCTGGTGTATCCGACAGCAATGCCTACTCGGATGATGCTGAGATCTGTCTCTTGTAGAAGTTGCTGGGCGCGCGCCATCCGTTGACGGATGAAGTGGCGAGAAGGTGACAGCCCTGTCGCTTTCTTGAACAAGCGGCTGAAGTGGAAAGGGCTCATCCCAGCCTTTTCCGCAAGCTCCGCCAGATTGAACGGTTCGGCCAAGTGTTCTTCCAGATGAGCGATCGCCCTTCTCAGCTTGTAGCCGGGCAATGCGGGTTGCCGATCATCATCGCCGCCGTTAGAGGCGTAGTTTCGTATTAGATGAACAGCAAGACACTGGGCTAGCCCTTCGACATACAACTGGCTCCCCCTACCTTGCGCCGTGAGCTCGTGGTGAATGAGAGCCAGGAAATGTGCGAGCCGTGGATCCTGACCTCCCGACACATCGCGCAATCGTGGAAGAGTGTCGCAGCCAAGAACATCGCCTGCCACCCGCTCGAACAGAGGGACAGAAATGTAGAGGTGCATCACCTGAAACGGATCAGATCCGAGAGCGCGCCATCGCATCTCATAAGGCCGGTCTGCTCGGGTCAAAAAGAAATCGCCAACGTTAACACGGGCAGTCTGCCACTCTCCATCGAGATCTCGCTCTTCGACGATGGCCTCACCCGACATAACCCAGACCACGAGCGGCTCGGCCACTGCCGGGACCAGAAACGGCTCCTGGTTCTGATGGCGTGAGTAGACTTGTACGAACAGATCACTCCAGGCCAGACCGTCTCCGCTCAACAAGGTTCGGCCTGCTATGAACTGCTCCAGCCCACGCGGTGACGTGCGATCGGGGACAGTTCGGTCCAGCATAGGTGCATCTGCGCCCGGCGGAAAATCCCCATCATCCTCTGGCGATAGAGGACCGGGATCAGGATGATCGGAGGTTGCGACTGTCTCTACCATGTGTTTCCTTGGGACTTGGTGCCTTCGCCGATAATCCGTTTCACTGACGCCCGCTATTGATGCCCGGGCAAAGGCGTGGTTCGCGGTCGCGCGACAGAGATGTCGGAAAGGGCCGGCATAGGCCGGCCGGATAACGTGACGCTACCAACCGACAGAGCCCTCGGGGGCAACAAATCGGCCAGAAACCGCATTGTCGTCGAGCAAAGCATATTGGACCGGAAGGCGGGCCCCCTCTTCCGGTGTCATGTAGCCATTGCCTCCCGTCAGGTCCGTCCTAACATAGCCTGGCGCGACCGAGTTCACGATGATGGAGGTGCCCTTGAGTTCGGCGGCCAGTTGCACCGTAAGCATATTCAACGCCGCCTTCGAGGCGTTGTAGCCAATCAGGCGTGCCTCGTAGTACGGAGAAGTAGGATCACCATTCACCGTGAGCGAGCCAAGCGTCGTCGCCAGATTGACGATCCGGCCAGCGCTCGACTTGTGCAAGAGCGGTAACATGGCCTGTGTAACGGCCAGCGTCCCGAGAAAGTTCGTCTCCATCAACCGTCTGGCCGCACCGACCGTTGCAACCGAAGGCGGCCCGTCCTCAGCGTCGACGACACCGGCATTGTTGACAAGAATATCGAGCCTGCCGTGGCGGGCCGAGATGGCTGCAGCTGCAACTCGGACTGTCTCCTCGCGATTAAGATCCAGCTCGATGGCTTCCACAGCCAATCCGGCCTGGGTCAGTTCCTTCGCAGCCGTGTCGCCGCGGGCATAGCTGCGGGCGCCCATGATTACAGTGACACCGGCCTCCGCCAATTGCTTTGCGATCTCCAAGCCGATGCCCTTGTTAGCGCCTGTGACGAGCGCGATTTTCTTTGTATCTGTCATTCATTCACCTTTGCATTTGGGAAGGATGCAACGGTAAATATATGAAGGATAGTTCGGATTTTGGATTCGCATATGGATGTGCCTCCCCCTCGCCACCTCAAGGCCCGGAAACAGCCGCGTCAGGCCCGCTCCGCCACTACGATCGACGCTATTTTCGAGGCGACTATTCAGGTTTTGATTACGGAGGGAACGCACCGGCTGACCACCACGCGTGTGGCTGAGCGCGCCGGCGTTTCGGTCGGTACGATGTACCAGTACTTTCCCCACAAGAAGTCCTTGCTCTACGCGCTCAACGAACGCTATCTCGACAAATTGGCGGAGCGCGTGGAGATGACCTGCCGTACACACCATGCTCGGTCGACCGACGAGATGGTCGAGGCGCTTATTACCACTTACTGGGAAGCAAAGACGGAGCGTAGCGATGTCACGCGCGCACTCTACAGCTCTGCGGTAGAACTGGATAATGAGGCGCTGATTGATGCTTTCGCCAAGCGTATGGATGTAGCGACGAGGGCGATGCTGCTGAGCGCTCCTGATGCTCGCTACGAAAACATCGATCTCGTCAACCTCACGCTTCTCTCCGTCATCTTCGGAACGGTCAGGAATGTTTTCGAGCGCAACCTGCCACCTTCGGAGCAGACTTCCATACGCGATGAGTTGAAGCGCATGTGTCTCGCCTACCTCGCTATGGCATCCGGTGAGGTGTGTGCGACAATCCGGCCGCCTGAGGAACGACATAGATGCTTCGAGACATGAGCGACACGCTAGCCTTCGTTGAAGTCGTCGAGCGGGGAAGCTTCACCGCTGCAGCGGAGAGCTTCAGAACATCGAAGGCGCGGATCAGCAAGAAGGTGCAGGACCTGGAGCAGAGGCTGGGGGTGAAGCTCCTTCACAGAACCACCCGCAACATACGTCTGACGGAGGCGGGATCGATCTATTTTGATCGTTGTCGCGATCTCGCGCGGCTTATCGGTGACGCGGAGAGCGCGGTCGAGCAGGTGCATGGCAAACCCTCTGGGTGGTTGAGGGTGACGGCGCCGCACTGGCTAGTCACCAAGGCCCTCGCCCCGCTCATGGTCGGGTTTCGAGAAGCCTATCCAGAGGTCAAACTGCAACTGCTTCTCGACCACGACGTCAAGAACATCGTGCAGGAGGATATCGATGTCGCCTGCCGCTTGTGGAACGGCCCCATGCCCGATTCCAACCTCGCCGCCCGTCGCTTGGCCAACGTTCAGACAGGCCTTTACGCGTCGAGGCAATACCTTCAGCAGCACGGAGTCCCACAACATCCGTCGCAGCTGAAAGACCATGCCTGCCTGGTGACGCAATTGTTTTACGGGAAGCCTCAGCACTCATGGCCTTTGACAAGGCAGAGTGAGGTAATGGATTTCCCGATCAACCCGGCGGTTGTCGCAACAGACCCGGAGGCCTTGTTCGAATTTCTGATCCGAGGACAGGGCATACAGCTCACCAATCCCCACCTCGCCCATCAAGCGGTGGAAACCGGCGACGTCGTCCGTATTCTCCCTGAATGGTCCGGACCCAGTGCCATATTGTATGCCGTCAGGGCCGGTGGACGCGTCCAGCCTCTCAAGGTCCGGTCCTTCATCGACTATCTGAGTGAGAACCTCGAAAACGTGCTGCAGCTGACCTGAGCAGTCTCACTGCTCGATCCCTTATTGTAATCAAATCGCTGACAGCGCGATCAAGGTTCGGTGCCTAATCGCCCGAACGACCACCACTTACTTTCATCCCGTAATCGCCGCGCGCATCGAATTGGTGCTGCTCGGTGACAATGGATGAAGGATTTATCATGAATAGCGTAACACGACGAAACGTCCTCAAGGGGGCGTCCATGTTAGCCACGGTCGCGGCCATTTCGGGAGCCCCTTCCCTTACTTTCGCGGCTGCCCCCAAGCAACACTTTCAGTCGCCCGGTTTCTACAGGATGGCTCTGGGCGATCTGGAAATCACGGCACTCTCCGATGGCACATTGCCGCTCCCTCTTCCAGAAATGTATCGTGACGTGACTGCAGAGCAAGCCGCTCGACTGCTGCGCGCAGCTTACCGTGACATTCCGACTGACACGTCGGTCAACGCCTTCCTCGTCAATGACGGTCAGCGTCTCGTCCTCATAGATGCCGGTAGTGGTAGCTACTTAGGCGCGGAGGCCGGGCATCTATTCGCCAACCTGGAAGCGTCCGGCTACAAGGCCTCTGAGATTGATCATGTCATTTTGACCCATGTCCACACGGATCATTCCGGTGGCCTGGTTCGGGACGGGAAGCTCGTCTTTGAAAACGCAACCCTGCATGTTCCCGCGCGTGAACTTGAATTCTGGCTGAAAACCCCGGCGGAGGCGCGACCGGAAGGCTTGAACCAGCAACTGTTTAAGGAGGCGGAGGAGTGCCTTCGGCCGTATCTTGAGCGGGGTCGGGTTGAAGTGTTCCAGGATGATGAGGAGGTGGTTTCGGGTTTCCAATCGATCCTGCGGCCTGGCCATACTCCGGGCCACAGCTCGATCGTGGTTGAAAGCGGCGGCAAGAAACTGGTGTTTTGGGGCGACATCACCCACGGCGATATCGTTCAGTTCGAGCAGCCTGAGGTGACCATCGAGTTCGACGTGGATCGTTCAGGCGCGGTGCGATCTCGGCGCGAAGCCTTCGTCGAAGCCGGCGCGGAAGGCTATCTCGTCGCCGGCGCGCACATCGCCTTTCCGGGGATCGGCAATGTCCTCAAAGAAGGCGAACACTTCGACTGGATGCCGGTGAACTATTCCGATGGTGAAGCTGGCATGGTGAGATGAGAACCTGATGGCGACGATGTAGGAGCTAGATCGTTCGTCGATGGGGGAATACATAGAGGGCACAGCAATGGGTCGCTTGTTACCCGCGTCGCCACTTATTCTCTGGTCCCATCGACGACAATTCTGATCGCGGCACGGGCTGGGTCATAGGGCCCGGCCCACATTCGGGTGGCGCCTGCCTCTCGGCACTGGGACTATATGAGCGGCGTTGGCAACGATGGTGGCATCAAGCCGAACCCAGTCGAACTTAGCCAATCAACGCCAGTCCTCCGTGACGCCCAACCTCGGCTTGTATTTCAGCGACGAGGCTATCAAGAGCCGGGTTCCGCGCCTTCCGTGCCCGCCGTACAACATAGGCAAGCGAAGGGGGCGCGGGTAAGCGATCGGTAATGAGGCGCATGTCGCGCCTGATATGACGATCG
The DNA here is from genome assembly GCF_030435705.1 of Rhizobium sp. SSA_523. Lineage (NCBI taxonomy): Bacteria > Pseudomonadati > Pseudomonadota > Alphaproteobacteria > Hyphomicrobiales > Rhizobiaceae > Affinirhizobium > Affinirhizobium gouqiense. The sequence continues at coordinate 44,952 of NZ_CP129380.1, read as the reverse complement.
CTCAACAATGCGACTCCCATCCCGGCATTGACCGCAGAGACAATACCCGCCGAGCTGGAGCACTCAAAAACCGTTTCCAGAACGACATCATCCCGCCCTACATCAAGCGCCCACTTCCGATAAAAGCAGTCCTCATCGAAGGACAAGAACGGGACTGGCTCTTCGCGTCGCAGCTCTAGCTCGGGATGGCTTACCCAGCGAAGAGCTTCATTGTAGAGAACAACATCCGTCGGCCTCACTTCATGATCAAAAATCTGAACTATCGCGGCGTCCAACTCGGCTCGCTCCAGCATGCCGCGGAGGACAAGACTCATACGAACCTTCGTCTTAACAGCCACATGCGGGTGCAGTTTTTTGAAGCGTCCAAGTACGCGTGCAAGGTCGCTGCAAGCCGTATCCTCAGTAAAACCCAGCAGCAGTCGGCCAGCGAGTGGCGTCTTCGCGAGACTCCGCAAAGCCTCGTCGTGCAGGTCTAGTATCTTGTTCGCATAGTCCAGGAGCTCTTGACCAGCTGTGGTGAAAACTGGGCCGCCTGTTCGGCGCGAGAGCAACTCGCAGTCAAGATTCAGCTCAAGTCGCCGAATCTTGTGGCTGACGGCCGATTGCGAAAGTCCTAAGGCAGCCGCTGCCCTGGTGATTCCGCCGTGGTGCTTGATCGCGCGCATTGCCCGCAGTGCGTCAATTTCCAAACGGCGACTGTTGATCTCGATCATCCTGACATCCGCGTCAGTGTTGCAGGGCGATCCTAACAGTATGACAGATACAGAACGAATGTCATGGCATCATCGACATTTGTCATGCGGCATTGCGATGTCGGCTCGTTAATCCTGGAACGTAGCTGCATGTACGAGGCACAATGAATTTTTTCGAAAGCATTAAGGGCCAACATCACCGCCTTTGTTCGTGGCCGCTATTGGCCACCCTTCTGATCGTTGGCTGGAGCTCCGGGTTCGTGGGGATCCGATATGCGAATGAGGAGGCAAGCGTCATGCTGCTGCTCTTCTGGCGCACCCTGCTGGCCGGACTGGTCTTACTTCCGTTCGCGCTGGCCTTTGGTCCCAGAATGTCGCTAGCTGCAGTCAGGTATCAAGCGTTGCTCGGGTTCATGGCGGTTTTTCTGTACCTGGGCGGTTTCGCGCTCGCCATAGAGCAGAAAGTGCCAACCGGTTTGGTAGCACTCATCGCCGACCTCCTTCCGCTTGCTGTTGCTGCCCTCTCGCAACCCGTCCTCGGTGAGCGCTTGACGACACGACAGTGGCAAGGGACCGCAATCGCAGTCTCAGGTGTGTTGATCGTATCCTTTGACAGCCTCGGTATAGGCACCGCTCCGGCCTGGGCCTATATTCTCACGGTTGGATCAATGTTGATCCTCGCTCTCGCCTCTGTTGTGAACAGGAGGAACTCGACGAGCGGCATGCCGGTCCATCAAAGTCTCTGTGTCCAAATGCTGACGGGCGCGGTTCTGTTCGGGCTTTGCGCGTCCATGCAAGGCAGCCTTGTGCCTCCTCTCACGCAGAAATTCGCGCTCGCCATGGCCTGGCTGGTGCTGATCGCGACGTTCCTAGCCTACTCGGTGTATTACACCAGCCTTCGGCTCTTCCCAGCAGCAAAGGTCAGCGCGGCCATCTACCTCAGCCCGCCAGTTACAATGCTGTGGGCATGGATGCTGTTTTCGGAGCCTCTGACGTTGATGATGCTGAGCGGGCTGGTGATAACTCTAGTCGGCGTGTGGATGACGTCTAGGCCGTAAAGGATGCGCCTTGACGATATTCGAACCAGCAACCCGGTCGGTACTGGTCGGCCACGAAACTGCTAACACCTTACGGAAAAACACCAATCGCTAGTCGGCGCACGTGCCGAGGACCGGCAACATCAGCTTGATGTGGGCATCAACCCGGGCCAACACTTTATCGGGTAGAACAGCTCGTTCAGGCAAAGACCACCAAGACTGGTTGACGCGCTCCACCGTATCCATAACAGCCTTCAGCACAGCAGCTTCCGGCAGTCGCGCACGATGAGCGAAGACTTTCCATCGCTGGGCATTCATTGCCTTGAACGGCCTGTCACCGGCCAGCGACAGTGCCATGGCGTCCGACGGAATGTATGGGACGGTCGAGAGCACGTCATAGACTGGGGCGAGTGCAGGCTTGTCGCCCTTCCCATGATAAATCAGCGACCAATTCTTGAGGTGCATGTCGCCATTTCCTGTCAGCACAGCCAAAGCCAGTCGTCGCACGAACTCAAGGGCTGCCGCTGAAGAAACGGCGACCCCAAGAGCCGCAGCGATATCATGATAGGCGGCCCCCTCATATTTTCGAGACGGATAGACGCCGAATACCTGAGCGAAATCTTCGATATGGACGCGCTCACCACCGGCAATGCGATCGAAACGTTTGACGAGGAGGACTTTGCCGTCGGACAATGTCTCAAACTCCTCCGGGATATCCTCGAACTGCGATTGTTCTACAAGCTCGCGTTCCGGCACGTCCATACCTACCGCTTCGGCCAATGCAAGATTTGCAAATTCGTTTTCCGAGACACCGGGAAATGATGTCGATGGAAATTTGGCGATATAGGAACCCTGCCCGTCGCCTAAGGGGATGGTCAGACCGCCGCCCTTGCCTGTGTTCTTGATGACGGAAAGTTTCATCTGCACACCAGCGAGCGAAAACCGGGCCTTCGGTCTGGGGGTTGTCAACCCCTCATTACGAACAACGCTGCCTTCGCTCGGCACGATACGGACAGCCCCTGGAAGATCCGATCCAAGTGCCGCAAGCAAATCGAAATCATTTCCTGCTCGCACGCTGCCTGAATGGTGCTTCTCCATCGCCTCGCGCAGTTTATCCTCTGGAAGAAGGTTTGCAAAGAACGGTGGCAAAGCTCTCGCGACAGGCTTCGGGTCCTTCCGCAAACCCCCATGTGCGGCGCGAAATGACAAACTGAGCACTGGGAAACCACCCGTCTGTCGATAGCTCTCCTCAAAGCTGAACGCGTTGAAGTCTCCCGGCGTCCTCACGATCATGCCGACCTTCAGGTCATTCAGCAGTACGTCAAGTGAGGTTACAGATCTTGGATCAAGAGGCGCATCAGACATCGCCATCACCATCGGGGCTGGCGACGAAAGCAGGAAGATCATCTTCGGCGCCATCTGGCTGCAGCAAAGCTTCAACTGCTGGGACCATGGCCTGCGGGATGAGCATCAGTTCCAGACCAAGCGCACGCCCAATGTTGATCAGTGTGGTCGTGCGGGCAGCGCTGGCTCCGGCCTCAATCTCGCGGTACCGCGGACGCGATAGACCCGCCATATCCGCAACCTGCTCTTGGGTGAGGCCTAAAGTCTTGCGCGACGTCCTGAGTAACCGCCCTATCGCCTGAAGAGCCTCCGATTCCGACCTCATTCGATACCCCGCTGCTTCATCCTGCTCATTTAGAAATGTTTACATATCTCAAGGCCTCGAACCAAGTCGAGCAGAATGACCCAAATACGGATCATATTTTACAAAAAGATCTTTTTTCAGATCATCCACCGCGACACGAGCTCACCTGGGCATCGAAACTGGAAGCACCGCCGCAATGCACCTTTCTTTAATCGTCCACTCCTATTCCGCCGGCGCTCGGCACTGGTGCCGAGCGAACGGAATAAGAGCATGGCAAAACACGATCTTTCAATTCATCACTTTCAACGAAAAATCTCGGATTTCTGCGAGATACGCATCGCGCCAATCGCCTCTCAGCGAGTTCTGGAAAGCATTAGGCCCTATCTCGTTGGTCTTGTCATCCACCGCCGGCCACCGCCGATCGTTAGTGGCCGTATGGATTGGACGGCCATTGGCGAGGCATGCGGGATTGAAGGCGAGTTGACAGCGGAGTTGAAAAAGCAGCTGCGTCCAGGGTTGGACGCGATTATCCGCTGGCTCGGAGAACCGCCTGCCGCCGATGATATACAGCCGAGGAAAACACGCACGAGATCGCGCGATACCGCTCGGCGCAAGGTGGAAACTGCGACGCGCTCCAGATTGCAACAGGTCCTTTCCGACAAGACTCCGGCTACCTCTTCGTCAGAGCCAAGGGGACCAAAACCGAAACTCATCAGTCCATTCCCTGAGCCATTGTTTGAGGCGACCGATGATCCGGCGAGCTTTGACGATGCGCTCGTTTATCACATGCGCCGATTCGGCGAGAGCTACTGGCAACTCTTCCGTGCCGTCGTTCGCCTGGGCGAGACGTTCGATGACAAGACCCTGCTATCATGGGTTCAGGGAGAGCGCGTGCCGCGATCTCTGACGAGCTTCGAGATCCTTTCCCGTATCGAGCGGCGCTATCGATTGGAACCGGGCTATTTCAAGGCCAAGTTGCCCCACCAGTCCCGCTCCCTCTACGGCCATGATATGGGCGACATCAGCGCTGCGGAGCGGCGCCGCCTTGCATGGCATCTTCCGGACAATTTCAGCAGCTTGCCGTTCTCCAAACGGGAGGAAATCATCGAATGGGTGCGCAGGGTCATCATCTCGGGCTCGACTGATTATCGCCGATACCAGGCGGCAGCCACCAAACAACGTTATGCAATACGGTTTCCGGGGATCACCTATGGCGGAGGCGCGCTGTCTCCACGGCCACAAATGAACACGGACAGCACGAGCCACAATCCCGAAGCCTTTGAAGATCCTGATCTCCTGTCCGGCGTCGTCGATGCGCCGCCGCAACTGGCTATGGAGATGGCCGATCTGATCCGCTTCAAGACATCGACGCTGACCGCAATCGGCTTCCAACGAAATGGAGTTTGGGGAGAGGAAACCGCGTCCCAGAAGGTCGAGCATCTCGGGCTGATGTTCGGGGCGCTCGCTGCCTCGCCCGTCGGCATTGTCAAAGGCCGCGGTGTGCCGCTCAGCCAACTGACCTTTGGTCTATTGCTCTTCCCGGGCGTCTGGGACTGGTACCTCCAATGGCGGGAGCAGCGCCGCGGCTTCTACACAAAGTGGGAAGAAGACATGCTGATGGTGGCCCAAGCTCTCACGCGGGCGGAGGTGGGCTGGATCCGCCAGCATCCGGAGCTCCTGAAGAAGGTTCAGCCAATCGAAGGGCTGATCGCGCCGGAGGAGATAGAATTCGCAGCACGCGACTGGCACGGCGCCTGCGACGCATTCCACCGGCATGCCGCCAATCGCTCGAAGGAAATCCAGCGTGTCATGCGCGTGCACCGCGATCCGTTCGAGCCGATCATGGTGGTCCTTGAAGCAGACAGCCCACTGTCGGAATACCGCAAGATCACGGATGAGATCCTGAAGCGCATGCCGGATGAACATCGTTATCCTCGGGCAGCAGCCGAAGCGGTCCGCTCTTTCCTTTTGCTGCGCCTCGGCCTGCATCTTGGGCTTCGGCAAAAGAACCTTCGCCAGCTTCGCTTGTGCCCACGCGGGCATTTCCCGACTTCGGAGCGACGGCTGGAAGACATGAAATGCGGTGAATTGCGCTGGAGCGATCGTGAAAACGGATGGGAGGTTCTCATCCCATCAATCGCCTTCAAGAACTCAGGCTCATCATTCTTCGGACAAAAGCCATTTCGCCTGATCCTGCCGGATTTGCTCGACCTCTACAAATACCTTGAGGCCTATATCGATCGCCATCGCGGTGTGCTGCTCGGTTCAGCGAAAGATCCCGGTACACTGTTCGTCAAGACGATGAAGACAACCAGTCTGGACGCGGCATACGATTCCACCAAATTCTATGAAGCCTGGCGCACCGTGATCCAACGCTATGGCATCTACAACCCCTATACCGGCCGCGGCGCTATCAAGGGATTGCTGCCGCACGGACCGCATAATCTTCGGGATATTCTGGCAACGCATATCCTCAAGCAGACCGGATCGTATGAGCAGGCGAGTTATGCCATCCAAGATACACCGGATGTCGTTCAGCAGCATTACGGTCGCTTCCTGCCGCAGGACAAAGCGGCACTTGCAGCGAAAATCCTTAATCAGGTTTGGGAGGCTGCATAGCCACTCAGATCAATAGCTGATCCACATCGCCCATACAGATGCAAACCAAGCCCCGCATCTGTATGGGCCCTGCCGGTCGTCTCCGCCTTGAACGGAATCGAACCAAAGGTCGGCCGGCAACAAAATTTAAGCGTCTGAAGCATCAGGATTTTTGAATCCCGACTCAGTCCGCCGTGCTCACTAGAGATAGCCGATCCGCAAATGCTTAACAGACCAAAATCGCCTTCCGTTCACCGGTCCGGACGACCACTTCCAACTGCATCCCCGAACGCAGTGTAATGCACCCAAGCTTGCCAATTCACGAGCGACACTCCGAAACTCTGATCGGAGGCTAAGCCACGGCAGACTGCTACTGGCGTGATGAGATGAGTTTGGTCGGTGAACTACTCGAGACTCTGGGCACCATAGCTAGCAATAGTCGTCGATTGACTCTCCGCCTTCCCAAGGCAGTCCCTGGGCCAAGGTAAACTGCTTTTCGGCGCCATTGCGCTCGAAGAACGTCCCTTTACTCTCGTGAACGAAGTATCCGTCTTCGAATGTAATTTTCATCAGTGACCAGCGTTTGATCGCACCTTCGCCGAAATCGCCGAGAATAAGGATGCTGTTGCCGTCAGGGTGCAAGGTGACGTCGTCTATCATCGTTTCCCCGTACGGTCCGTCTACCGCAATGTCTCCAATATACAGCGCTTCAAAATACGTTTTAATAGGCGCCTCTACCGACGTCGAAGGGCATAGGGGGAACAGGGCAGGAACCTTCCAGTTCCGCTGTAACGCTCCGGGCGTGTGAGACATAACGAGGGGGCGTGTGTCCGCGGAATCCATGCAACATCCTTTCGAGCATGCCTCGGAATCGTCGATGCTTCGCCCTGAAAAGTAAAGCCTGAGATCGGTCGCATCAGCCCACTACTCTGGTTTTGCGTCCTGAAGCCCGCACCATACGCCGCTTGCCGGGACTATGGTGGGCCGAGGGGTCGGGAGCACTTCATACCGCTCAAATATGCGGCGGGTGATGCAAGCCGCGATGGCATGGCGGGCACTGTCGCGCGCGGTTGCATCAATTCCGGCCCAGGCTCTTGCCTGCGCATCCGGTACGTCCTGCAAAACCGCTTCAATGTGACGGGCGACGCGGGAGAGGATAACAGTGGCGCCATCTTTTTGGAATGTCTGTGAGGCGGTGATGTCGCGGGCCACAGTCGCCGCCATTGACGGGATCAGATACAGGTCGCGGCGGCGGCTTTGCCCGCAACCGGCAAAACCCTTGACGGTGGTGCGCCGGAGGCACCCGAGGGCAATGCCGACATGAAGTTCCAGGATCTTTATCGTGTCGTCCTGCATGGGAATGTCTGCCTTTGCTGGCGGTGAGTGCGGAATACGTTCCTATTATGTTCTCGTGTGCTGCAAGGTCAATATGCAGATCCGCCACAGTCGCCGCCGGGAACGCGTGCCACCCGCTTGCTAAGGGTGAGCTGCGGGGGCACGCTTCCGCCATGTTCCGACTACCCGCCGATCTGAAAGCCAAGGGCGAAGAGGCTGAAGCCTCATTCCGCGCGTGGCTGAACCAGTCCGGGGTGGCGTTCCTCTATGTCGAGCAGTCGCCGCTGAACGTGCCGGACCGGCTGCGGGGTAGGATCAAACGACCAGATTACCTGGTCGGCATTCCCCATGCCGGAATGATGGCCTTCGATGTGAAAGCCAAGTCCACCTATAACGACCATCTGCTGTTCGAGGTGGGCGAGGTGGACAAGCTCGCGTGCTTTGAGGCGTTCTTCCACATGACCGTGAACTTTGCCTGTCTGGACTTGAACGATCCGGAGCATTTCTACTGGGTGCCGCTGCGCGCCCTGATCGGGCGCCAGGCGGAGCGACGGGGCAGGGCACGCGTGTTGGCTTTCCCGATTGCGGAGGCTCTGCAGGTGACCATGGGCGAGGGGTTCCTCGATGCCTATGGGCGTTTCAGCCAGCGGTCACTGGGGCTTTGAGTCCAAGGGCGGATACGGTGATTCACTTCCAGCTAGGGCCGTGTGTTAATTCAGCGCCACCCATCCGCCAGCTATTGAATACGATAGTTTAATCTGTGAGAAATACACGCGAAACGCGTCACTTCGGACGGAAGATCAATCTTTTCATTGCGAAAGCCAATTCATGAAGCCTTATACCCGCTCGATTGTTGAACTGTTCGATGGCAAGAAACGTTACCTGATCCCTCTCTATCAACGCCAATATGCATGGCGGGTAACGCCACAGCTTGAGCTTCTCTGGGAAGACATCGAGCGTGCGATTGACCGGCTTAATTCCGACCGTTCGACGCTGACGCCTCATTTCATGGGAGCGATGGTAATCAATCAACTCAAGACCTTCGGGAAACAGGTTCAGGCCTATGAGATTATTGATGGGCAGCAGCGTTTGACAACGTTCCAGCTTCTCTTGTCGGCTATTCGGGATGTCGCTCGTGCCCACGGCTCAAAGTATGCTGATGAGCTTCAGAAATATCTGCTCAACGACGGGGTCATGGAACATGGAGAGGTTGAGCGCTACAAACTCTGGCCGTCGCTGACCGATCGGCGGTCCTTTGTTTCAATTGTCGATCCGGGCGTCGATGCAGATGCGATCACCGTGAAGCCAACCGACGAGGACGGGTTTGTCCGCAGATCTGTGGCCGCACACGCTTTTTTCCGCGAAAAGGTTGAAGAACACGCGACGATTGACGGCGTCTTCGACGAATTGAAGCTGGAGCTGCTGTTCGAAGCCCTCAAAGAGGGTTTGGCTGTCGTGTCGATCGAACTCGAAGGCGGTGATGATCCTCAAACCATCTTCGAAACCCTCAACAGTCGCGGCGTTGATTTGACCCCGGCGGACCTCATGCGGAACTTCATCTTCCAGCGTGCTAAGGGAATGGGCCAAGAGCACGGATCTCTCAAAGTCGATCAGCTTTATGAAAAGCATTGGCTGCCGTTGGATCGGGCATTCTGGAGCCAGGTCGCGTCACGTGGTCGTCAGACGCGCCAGCGTCTGGACTGGATGCTGACAGACCATCTCTCGATGCACCTGTCCGATATCGTATCTGTGGAAACCCTCTTCGAGGGATACCGTCGTTGGGTACTAAATGAGCGTCCGTTTGCTTCTGTGGTTGCTGAGCTTGAGTCCATCACTGCGACGGCTTCAGTAGAAAAACGGCTTTTCGACCAGGACAAGGATGATCCGCTGGGCCAGTTCGGCCGTTTCGCCGATGCGTTTGACGTCTCAACAGCGATGCCCTTGGTCGTTTATCTGGCGACGGCGCCAGAGGTTGGCGACGCTCTTTCCGACGCGCTGCAGGTTCTCGAAAGCTATATTTTGCGCCGTGATATCTGTGGCTTGTCCACCAAAGGGTACAATCGTTTATTTGTCGGGATCATCGAAAAATTGCGGGCCGCTGGCCCGGATAAAGTCGCAGCTTTGATCGAGTACCTTTCGCAGAGGCAGGCTGATACCGAAAGGTGGCCTACCGACATCGAATGGCAGGCCGGTTGGATCGATCGGGACCAATACCAAGGCACACGTCAACCTCGGCTCCGCTACATATTGGAAGCCATCGAGCGTGCAAAGAGGTCAGCTCGGAATGAAGATATCGAGATCAAATCACAGCTGAGCGTTGAGCATATCATGCCCCAAAAGTGGCAAGCTCATTGGCCCGTCCCGGGGTTCGATCATATCGAAGACGAGAATGACGCTGACCTCATTTTCCGGCGGCTTCAACGGCAGATGTCTGTGAACAAGCTTGGCAATCTAACTCTGCTTACTCAGTCGCTGAATACGGCCGTCTCACATGGCCCATTTTCAGTAAAGATGCCTGCCGTTCGCTCTCATTCAAGCCTCGCTTTGAACCGAGATCTGAATAATTACGACGTCTGGGATGAGGAGACGATCGCCGCCCGAGGCTTGGAACTATTCGGTGTTGCGCGCCAAATCTGGGTCAGCCCCACAGCCTAAATCGTCCACCGCTAGAAATTATCGAATCCCAGGCGGATACAGCTTCCTGGGATTTGATTCCGTATCTTACCTAGACGTTATATGCCGCCTTTATCCCGTCAAAATCGCCTAATTCCGTGGGAGATTCTGGCTGATTTGCGGGGGGCATCATGGCGAAGGTGGATGACAGTGTCATAGTGTACGAGTTTGCGGATGGCTGGTATGTGGTCGAGCTTTTGACCCACTATGACTACCTCCGTGAGGGAGGTCTCATGGGCAACTGTGTCGCCAAGTACTTCGACAGCGAGGACACGGTCTATTCGCTGCGGAGCGATCGGCATGAACCCCATGCCAGTATGCTCTACCGTGGCAAGATGATGATTGAGATCTGCGGGCGCTTCAATTCCTCGCTCAAGCCCGAGTATAGGGAGCGCGTGGAGCAGTTCCTGCGCGACTGCCATTTCCCGATGCACCCGCTGGCCTACGATATCACCGATATGCGGCGGCAAACGCAGTGGGTCACCGTGTCCCGCTAGCCTTGTGGGATTCGCCGTATTGCGCAACCTGAGGGCGGCACTATGTTCACGTTATGCGTGAAAGGAGTGCCTGAAAATGCATAAAGACCAGATTCCGGAGTTCATCGAGGAGATCATTGCCACCGGCTGCCCGATCACTGCGGTGGGCCACGATATGTATGTTTTCGCGGAGATTGATGCGCCCGAGGAGGATGTTGACCGCATCGGCGAAGAGGTCCAGGCTATCTGCGACCGCTATGGACCGCGTGATCATCTACTGCTTGAAATCGTGGCGCACTTGCGCAGCCTGGGGCGGTTCTACGACCCGAAGGCTGAGACCTTACATTGAGTCAATCCTAACAAGAATTGTTAGGATTTGTGAGGTGTGCTATAAGGGTGAGAAATGAAAGCTACGACCATGCGCACCCTTACCGTATCCCTCACCCCGCATCAGGCGGCAATGATGCAGGCTGCCGTTGAAACCGGCGGCTATGCCTCGAACAGCGAAATCGTACGCGACGCTCTCCGCCTGTGGGAGCAGCGTGAGGAAGTGCGCCAGCTTGAGCTGGCACGCCTGAAGCAGGCTTATGAGGAAGGCATGGCCAGCGGCGAAGGGCGCCCGCTGGATGGCAAGCAGTTACTGGGTGAGCTGAAGGCGGAAGCCCGCAAGCGTGGCTAAGGCAGTCTTCAGTCCGCGTGCGGAAGCCGACATGCGTGACATCTGGCGAACGATCGCTCTGGATAACGAGCCCGCAGCCGACGCGCTTCTGCTTCGCATCATCGAACGTGCCGAACTGGCAGCGACCCAGCCGCACATGGGTGCAGCCCGCCCCGAACTGAGTGCCACGGCGCGGGTTCTGGTTGAGGGGCGCTACATCATCATCTATGAGCCACAGGACTACGGGGTCTTTGTCGCGGCTATCGTTTACGGTGCGCGTGATGTGTCGAACTGGCTGACGTGAATGAGGTCAGGGGCGCAGTGCGCCGGTCATACGGAACGCCCGGCCGGAGGCAGTCGGTCCCGCCTCTCCCTATGGGTCGCTATGCTGAGGCTCCTGCGGCTACCTTTTCAACCGGTCCTAGGCGTGTCGAGAATTCCCGCTTTCCCGCCCTGCGGTCGGCGCGATGCTGAAAGCTCCGATGTTCTTCATAGCTTGCCCCGGATCTCGCACGGGTGCGGCTCTGATCCGGAAGAAAACCTAAGGGGCGTTGCCCCTCGCGCAGGCAAGGGGGCGGTCTCCCGAGGCTCCGCGCAGGCTTGTGCGCCCGCCGTCTGAAACCCTTGCCCTTGCTACCCCCAGACCTCGCCGGTCAGGCAGGGTTGCAGAAGCTGCAACCTGCATTCCCAAAGGTAAAGATCGAATTAAATGGAAAAGGCCCCGTGAGGGGCCTTAATCCACTGCGACCAGCGCTTGGCGCTGACCCCGGAGCGTTGCTCTGATCAGAAAGTGGCCGAGCGGCAATCAAATTGCAACCAAGAACGTTGCTCCTGTAGTCAAATATCGTTGTAAGCCCCCGTACGTCCCTGCTCAGCAAACGGCGGGAGCATGTCTTTTATTCCTTTCCGCGCCCGGCAATAGCGTCACCTTTTGGTAACTGCATCCTCGTGCCGTTCAGGCGGTTACGCCGAAATAAATTGTCAGATTGCAGAAAATGTGCATTTGATGACGGTAAACAGGATTGTCACCCCAGATGCTACTTGATTTCCGCTTTACCAACTTCCGTTCGTTCCGGGACCAAGCCATCTTCAGCATGGCTGCCAGCTCGGACCCGACCTTGGAGCGCACCCATACCCGTCCGAGTGGTTTGGATAAGGTCAAGCGTATCCTCAATAGCGCTGCGATCTACGGTGCCAATGCGAGCGGTAAATCCAATGTCATCCGCGCCCTGCAGTTTATGCAGTTGATGGTGATGACCTCCAATCAAATCCAGCCAGACCAGGAAAGCAACCTTGCCCCTTTCCGTATGCGTCCTGACCATACGGATCACCCCACGCGGTTCGAGGTCACGTTTTTGATTGGCGGGGTCCGCCATCAGTATGGCTTCGAGATCAACCGTCGCCAGGTACTGAGCGAATGGCTGCTGGTCTATGAGAAGACCAAACCGCAGGTCTGGTTCTCCCGCACGTTCAACGAGAAGAAGAAAAAGTACGAGTACACCTACAGCGACTATTTCGTGGGCCAAAAGAAGGTCTGGGAAGCCTCGACCCGTAAGGAAGTACTTTTCCTCACCACGGCGGTTCAGCTCAATAATGAGCAGCTAAAGCCTCTCTATCAGCGGTTCGCGGAGGACTTGGTGATACTGCCAGACGGACCAGGCATCGGGTTTGGGTTTACGGCGGGCTATGTCCAGACTGCAGGTAATCGCGAGCGCGTCCAATCCATTATGGCAGCCGCAGATACGGGGATCTCGACTGTCTCGGTTGACAAGCGGATGGGGCGCCAATTCCACGTCAGTTTCCCGGGCGGGGCGCCCGAAGTCCAGGATGCAGAATTCGATATCCCGCAGTTCGGTCATATGGCGGAAGGTGAACTCTATAAATTTGATATCGGCGAAGAGTCTGCCGGAACCCAAATCCTCTTCGAGCTGGCGGGGCCTATCCTAGACATCCTGCAAAAGGGTCGGACATTGATAGTGGACGAGCTGGACCGTAGCCTGCACCCCCTGCTTGTCTTGAAGATCGTGCAGATGTTTAATGACCCTGAGTTGAATCGGAACGGAGCCCAGTTGATTTTCTCAACCCATGACGTGTCGCTGCTCGATGGCGGAAAGCTTCGGCGCGACCAGGTGTGGTTCACTGAGAAAGACAATGACCAAGGCTCCCACCTGTTCCCGCTGTTGGACTTTTCTCCTCGGAAGGGGGAAGCCCTTGAAAAGGGATACCTTGGCGGGCGCTACGGTGGCATTCCGATACTGGGGTAAGGGAAGAGCAGTTTTTGGCAAAACATCACCGCTTTGAGCGACAAGAAGACCGCATCGCGCGAAAAGCCGGGCGAAAGCGGCCTTACGATCGTATGCTGATCGTGTGTGAGGGCGCGAAAACTGAGGTCAACTATTTCACCGCTATTCGTCGCGAGAAACGGCTGCCCAACGCGGATATTGCCATTGTCCCATCGGATTATGGGACGGCGCCACTGCAAATCGTTGAGTATGCGATCGACCGGTTCGAGGAGACCAGAGCTTTTGATCGGGTCTATGTCGTCTTCGACCGTGATGATCATGCCAGCTACCACAATGCGTTAGCGAAAGCCGAAGCGACTGATCAGGCACTGAAGAATGACCTGCAGGCCAAGGTGCTGTTCAAAGCCATCCCATCGGTGCCCAACTTCGAGCTGTGGGTGCTGCTGCATTTTAGGGACGTGTTGGCGCCCATCCACCGCGACACTGTATATGCCGAGCTGAAGAAGCCGGCGGCGTATCCGGGCTATGCCAAGAACAGTCTGACTGTTTTCCGGGATACGAACGACCGGATTCCTGAGGCGACGGCAAGGGCAGAGAGCCTCAGGGCTAGATTTACACCGCATGATGGCAATGAACCTTACACGGATATCGATGTGCTGACCGGTGAGCTACTGAAAATAGCTGACCGATTTAATTGAATGGCTTTGGATAATGATGCTCTTTAACCCCAAGACGATTTCTCGCAACGTCGGCCCAGTGCAACCGGTTCCGGAACCCCATCGTCGACTCCTCGAAGAGTGGGCCGAGATGGTGCGGTCGGGCCGCATTTTGAGAGAGAAAGAAACGGCCCTCCACGGAAGTTTTAAAGCTAACATCGTTGAGGCTGTTCTCGGTTACACCGGTGTGGTCACAAGTGCCGAGCACACTGTCACGGCCGAGAAAGCGATTTTAGGTGGTTCTGTCGACTTGGCACTCGGACATTTTGGCCCGACAAAATCACAAATCATCGCTCCCTTCGAGCTTAAAGGCGCCAAGACCAAAGACCTGGACGCAATCATGCCCGGTCGCGCCAAGAGTCCGGTACAACAGGCATGGGAATATGCGACCAAGGCACCCGGCGTGAAGTGGGTACTGGTTTCCAACTATGTGGAACTGCGGCTGTATGGTTTCGGTGAGGGTACATCTTCGTATGAGAAATTCGAATTCGCTCGGCTGACCGAGCCCGCCGAATACGCCCGCTTTATGTTGCTTCTGAGCGCCGATAATCTCTTGTCAGGCCGCACCCTTGCCCTTTTGGCTGAAAGCCGGAAGGAAGATAAAGACATCACCAACGAGCTGTATCGAGACTACAAGGCACTTCGTAGCAGCCTTATCGCAGCGGTTCAGAAGGCAGCGCCCTCGGTACACCCTCTCGATGCCATTAGTGCCGCGCAGACAATCTTAGACCGGGTATTGTTCACGGCTTTTGCCGAAGACACTGGTCTTTTGCCGAAACGGATACTGGAAAAGGCGTTCGAAAACGCCGACCCGTTTAATCCGCGCCCAGTATGGGACAACTTCAAGGGCCTATTCGCCGCCATCGACAAGGGTAACGCCCGCCTGGACGTTCCGCCCTATAATGGCGGCCTGTTTGCGCCCGACCCGATTGTGGACGGCATCACCATCCCTGACGAGGTCTGCGAAGGCTTCAAAAAGATTGGTGACTACGACTTTGCCTCGCAGGTCTCCGTTACGGTCCTAGGTCATATTTTCGAGCAGTCGATTGCCGACGTCGAGCGGCTTCAGGCGGAAGCCCGTGGCGAAGAGGTTGAGGAGGCCAAGAGCAGCGGCACATCCGGTCGCCGTAAACGTGACGGTGTGGTGTACACGCCGGACTATATTGCCCGCTTTATCGTCCAGCAGACCCTTGGGGCCCATCTGAAGGATATTTTCGCGGAGGTTCTGGCAGTCTATGCCAAGAAGGGCGCGACCGCCGATGACGAGGAAATCCAGTGGAAGCGCAAGGGCGCTGAGCTTGAGGCCTGGGAAGCCTACCGCGACCGTCTGAAAACCTTGCGTATTGTTGATCCAGCCTGCGGTTCCGGGGTGTTTTTGGTGTTGGCCTTCGATTTCATGAAGGCCGAGCTGACCCGTGTAAATGAGAAGATTGCTGACCTGAAGGGTGGCGCACTTGGGCTCTTCGACCCGGACAGTGAGATTCTGACCAACAATCTGTTTGGCGTCGATGTGAACGCCGAGAGCGTGGAGATTGCCAAGCTATCGCTGTGGGTGAAGACGGCGCGGCGTGGCAAGATGCTCGACAGTCTCGATGACAATCTGAAGGTTGGTGACAGCCTGATTGAAGATTCGAGCTTTGCATACCTGGAGCACGGCTTCAGCTGGCGAACCGCCTTCCCCGAGGTGTTTGCAGATGGCGGCTTTGATGTCGTGCTCGGCAATCCACCCTATGTGCGGATGGAACTACTGAAGGCCATGAAGCCCTATCTGGAGACCCGCTTCGAAGTCGTCTCAGACCGGGCTGACCTATACTGCTACTTTTTCGAGCGCGGTCTGAAGCTGTTGAAGCCCGGTGGTCGTCTGGGCTACATCTCATCATCGACTTTCTTCAAAACCGGTTCCGGTCGGCCACTTCGGAACTTTTTGCGTGCCCAGGCGACACTTGAAACCGTAGTCGATTTTGGTGACCTTCAAGTATTCGAGGGCGTGACCACCTACCCTGCTATTCTGACCATGCGTCGGGAAGAGCCTGCCAAGACGCACGCTTTGCGTTTTTGGAAGGTGGAAGACTTGCCGGAAACGAATTTCACCGTGACCTTTGACAAGAAGGCCGAGGCCTATCCGCAGGCGGCTTTGTCAGCAGATTCGTGGGAACTGGAAAACGCGGCGCTCAAGGCCTTGAGGGATAAGATACGCAAGGGAAAGAGAACACTGAAGGAAGTCTATGGTTCACCCCTGTACGGTATCAAGACAGGGTTGAACGACGCTTTTGTTATCGATTCAGCGACTAAAGAACGCTTGTGTGCCCAAGATCCAAAATCGGCCGATCTACTGAAGCCGTTCCTGGAAGGGAAAGATCTGAAGCGGTGGCGCGCTGAGCCTCGCGGACTATGGATTATCTATATCCCGAAAAACCGCATTAACATCGAGGATTATCCGGCCATCCGAGATTGGTTACTGCCGTTCAAGGATCAGCTAGAAAAACGGGCAACTAAGCAGGAATGGTTTGAGCTTCAACAGGCACAGGAGGCTTATGCCGAACCGTTCAGTAAGCCAAAGATTTCATATCCGCATTTCTCTCAAGGCCGCAAATTTTCATACGATGAAACGGGATTCTTTTCGAACGATAAGACATATTTCCACCCAAGCGGGCATTGGGATTTGCTTGCTTTACTTAATTCAACGGTGATTTGGTTCTATCTGCGTAGCATTTGCAGCGCGATGCGCGGCGGAGAATGGCGATTAGAGCTGCGCGTTCAGTACGTTGAAACCATTCCGATCCCGTCGATAATGCCCGCTCAGAAAGCCGAACTATCCGTACTGGCACAAGCTAGTCAGAAGGCCGCGGAAGCACGGTACCGATTACAGCATGCGTTGACACGGCGTATCCCCGATCTTGCCCCAGCCGGAACAGAGGCGAAACTATCGACTAAGCTTACTGAATGGTGGGATATGCCTGACTTTTCGGCCTTCCGGGCAGAGGTCAAGAAGGTGTTCAAGGCAGATATCCCACTGGCAGAGCGCACGGCGTGGGAGGATTGGATTAGGCGTGACAAAACCGAAATCGCCCGCCTGTCAGTTGAAATAAAGGAGAACGAAGACCGCATTAATACGCTCGTTTATGAACTATTCGAGCTCACAGCAGATGAGATAAAGCTTCTTGAGGAGAGTGTATGAGTCTTTCAGACCACCTCCCTGAGCTTATTCATTTTGCCCCCCAGGCGCGAGACGTGACCGCCCTCCCTGCCATCCAGCCCGTGCATATCGCCGTCTGGACTAAGTGGAGCGAGTTCTGTTTCGACCGATGACGACATTCCCCGCACCCATGATCCGCCACCTTCGCACCGAGATCGCCAACGCGATTTCCGACCACAAGGCCTATGACGTTCCGGGCATATGCGTGCGCCTGGGGTTGGAGAGTGGAGATAGTTCGGAAGCCTTTGGCAGCAAATTTAAGTACGCGATGAATCGCCTAGCTTCCGTGCCGGCGGAGGATCTTTTGCCTATGGCAAAAAAACTCCTGCAGGAGGTTGCCAGCTATCGGTTGTCCGAGCAGGTTGCCAAGATCGAGGAGTTTGGGCAGCCGGGTATCACAGAGATCACGCGGCGTCGGCTTTTATCGGCGCTTAAAACCAGGCCACTTGCGACCGAAATGGAAGAAGTCGAATTGATCCAGCGGGCATGGCCGCTGGACGAAATTCCCTCACCTTACGGCACGTCGAAGGGTCTTCTGGAGGACATCTACCAGCACACAGTTCGAAACTACGATTGGGAAACCGACGAGCTGTTGACTCATCTTGGTTTTCTGACCTGCTCGCAAGCGCAACTGTTTCGCTTTCTGGAAGAGATCGTGGCGCCTGTCGTCCAGACGCTGGAGGCGCAGGCCTCCCTCGTTGCCGATCTGAACGGTCACCTGCAGCATGACGGCTATCGCCTGGCGATGGTCGGGAAGGTCTCAGGCTCCCCGGTCTACAAGATTCAGCGCGCCATTCTTGGCAGCCCCTCCGACCAGGGTATTAGCGCGGCGCTGCACGCCTTCGACCCGGCCGACGTTCATGCCCGCTGGATTGCAGCGGTGGAACGACGGGTTGATGATCCGCGCGGGGCGATCACCCTGGCGCGTACCCTGCTGGAAGACGTCTGCAAATGGATTTTGGACGAAGCGCAGGCCGATTATGCTGACAATGCCGATCTGCCGGTTCTTTACCGGAAACTGGCCAAGGTCCTACGTCTGGCGCCTGACGATCATACCGAACAGACCTTCAAGCAGCTGCTTGGTAGTTGCCAGCAGATCGTCGAGCTGTTGGGGTCGCTGCGGAGTAAGCTGGGGGATGCCCACAGTGCAGGTCCTAAGAAAGCCAAGCCCCAGCCTCGCCATGCCGAGTTGGCAGTAAACTTATCCGGGACTATGGCCACGTTCCTGGTTGAGACATGGAAAGCACGAAAAGCCGAGGCAGCCCTTCCCTCAGCCGGAGGGCGTGGGGACGTCGAAGGCTGATCGGGCGCGTTTTCTCCTCACTCGGATGATTCAGGAGACTGACGGATGCGTTCGAAAAACGACCGTTTTCCTTACATATGTCCCCACCCAGCTCGCAGCCCGCCAGTTCGGCGGGCTTTTTGTAAGGAAAATATGTCAGGAAATCATTTGACAGGAAAAGGCTATAGTCGCACTATCCTTACATGAAAATTGGATATGCCCGCGTCTCGACCGCCGATCAGAATCTCGACATGCAGCGAGACGCCCTTACTCGTGCCGGGTGCGAGAAGATCTTCGAGGAGAAGAAGTCCGGCAAGGCAGGCAGTAAACGGCCGGAGCTGGAAGCCGCCCTCGCCTATCTCCGTCCCGAGGACGTGCTCGTGGTGTGGAAGCTGGACCGGTTAGGCCGCTCCCTGGTGGAAATGATGCGGACGATCGACAAGCTCCGCGCAGATGGCATCAAGTTCCGCAGCCTCACCGAAGATCTGGACAGTGAAAGCGCGCAAGGCCGCTTCTTCCTGCAGATCCACGGCGCTATGGCGGAATACTTTCTGGACCTGAATCGTGAGCGCACCATGGAAGGCCTGAAAGCCGCCCTCGCCCGTGGGCGCAAGGGTGGCCGTCGCCCGAAGCTCACCGAAGACGACAAGAAAGCGGCACGTGCGATGCTCGCGGCCGGGGACATCTCGATCGCGGAGATTGCCCGGCAATTGGGGATCAGCCGTGTGACCTTCTACGATTATTTCCCGCAAGCGCGGGCCAAGGCGCAGCAACGCAGCGGACAGTAGAGTTCTGCCATCACGCCGGACCGGCTACGGCTGCTTTCCGTCGCTTCCATTCCGCACGATTTGGTCGCGAGCACGTCGCATCAACAAAGGCGTCGGGGTTATTCCGGGCGAAGTCCCGGACAGCAATGCGACCGCGTTCGAGATAGCGCGGCTGGCCAGTGAGCTGATCCACAGTGGTGTGAACCCCATCGCCCTCAGCCTTGTCCCAAAACCCCAGATGTTTGGCCGCTTTGCGCAGATGTTGCTCGCTCCAGGAAACACCTTTCCAAAGCGCAGCATCGATATCGGCTTTGAGCGCACGGGCGGCTGGCCTCGGCAGCATCGGTTTGCGCGGGTCTTTATCGGAATAACTGGTGAGGTTGATACGCCCCTTGATCTCATAGGCAGGTGCCCCGCCGTCCTCCACGAGTTTGGCGCGGTCAATGACGTTCAGACTTCTCGCTGCGTCGTCCGGTAGGTAGAGGGTCACGTTGTCGCCCGGACTTGTGAAGTTTGAGAAATCTGCCACAGACACCCGGTCGAACCCAATCGAACGCGCGCGATCAAAGATGCTAAGGATGGCTTGCTGAACTGCCTGATCCCTTTTCTCTAGCATTTGGCGAAACTCGTCGCTGGAAGCGCACTCTGTTTTACCTCCGCGCCGGTTATAAATCACCCCGGGCTGCAAGACCGTTTTATTTTTGGCCGCGATAGTTTGGCACTCCTTCACCGCAATTACCGGCGGCTTGCTCATGGCCATTACGCGGACGACCACCAGCGTTTTTCCCTCAATCTCATGATCCTCGATGAGCACATCGGGAACTGGGGACAGATATTTCCGGAGAAAGTCATCGAAAGCTGCCTCATCCGGAAATGTGGCTGGATCAACACCGACGACGTGACGAGGACTATCGGAGATCCCGAAAACAATCCGGCCACCACCATTGTTCGCAAAGGCCGCTATGGTCTTGAGGCAGCTTCGACGAGTGTTCTCGTCGCATGTCTCTTTAAACTCAAGGTCACGTCTCTCTCGGGAGTTAACTTTCAAAGCACCGTCTGCTTTCAGGTCGAGCCCGATTATTTTCTCAATGGTCTCCGTCGTCATGTTTATGCGCTACAGTCTCGTTCCATCTTTAGTTGAAGAAGATTATCACGCCAATGAACGCGTTGTCTCGGTTGCCAATTGGTTCTCAGATACTCTACACCTGAAAAAGCTGTGGTTTAGCCGCCAATCTTCACTTTCATCCGACCCGACGACTGCCATCCTGGAGAGTTACCGTGAGGGGTTTGAATCAAGCGAAAACCGTCAACCGCGAAGATCTCTACCGCCAGGTATGGGAAACTCCCATGAGCAAGCTTGCTGCCGAGTACGGGATCTCCGGCAATGGGCTGGCAAAAGTCTGCAATCGGCTGAACGTGCCCTACCCTCCTCGCGGTTACTGGGCTAAGAAAGCCGCAGGGAAACCCGTGGTGACGCTCCGGCTTCCGAAGCAGAAGGACGGCGCCCCGACCTCTACGGTCATCTGGCGTCCTCCTCCGCCCGCTCCTCCACCTGTGCTGCCGCCCGAGGTTGAGCAGAAAATCGCCAAGCTCACAGCCACCAAAGATACCGTGGTCGTGAGTGACCGCCTGTTGCGTCCGCACAAGTTAGTTCAGAAATGGCTGGATGACCGCGAGGAACGGCGAAGAACGGCGAAACGTCAGCCGGAACCCCGGCTGCGCGCGATCATGGACCCAGGCGAATGGACCCCTGCCGAGAGACGCATTCACCGTTTATGTGATGCACTGATAAAAGCTTTGGAGCGCCATGGCGGCAAGGTTCAAGAAAACCAGCGTCGGGAGCTTGAGGTCACGTTCGGTGACATCACCATCGAGTTTCAGCTTCGCGAAAAGCTGAAACAGGTCAGGCGCCCACTGACCCAAGACGAGATGCGATACCGCTCACCAGGCGAGCGAGGCTGGCGTCAGGAACTTGAGCCGACAGGCTTGCTGGTCTTCGCGTTCAAGTCATGGCTTCCGACCGGATTCAAGTCGGAACGGCTTGAACCTGAGCCGGGTGCCATGGAAGGTATGCTGCAGGAGATCCTGATCTCGTTCCTGACGATCGCGCCGCTCCTGCAAGAGCGCAAGCGCCAGGAGCAGGAAGAAGCCCGCCAGCGCATGATCGCTGAACACCAACGCTTTGAAGAGCGGCAGCGCCAAAAGGCGGATGCGAAGCGCTGGCAGACCTTCATGGACATGGCGGAAACCGTGCGTCGCATCGAGGACGCGAAACGGTTCGCCGACATGCTCAGGACCATGCCCTTCGATCCTGACGAGGTTGTGGAGGGGCGGCCTGTATCAGACTGGCTGGCGTGGGTTGACGAGCACCTGCGGGTGGGTGATCCGCGCGCTGGCGGCGTGGCGGCACTGTTCCTGAAAATTGGCCGCACCAATGAATGGTCGCTGTGATGGCTGCACTTGCGGCACCGACCAAACGTTTTGCGTCCATCATTTGCTAACCAACCGTGCGGAAGTCTGACATGCCGAAAATGCCGCAGCCCAAACCTCACGAAACGGTTGAATCCAGTCTTTCTCCGGATCTGCTCGCCAAGCGTGACGCCTACCTGAAGGTGCTTCAGGGCGAGGATTTGATGGGGGTTGTGATCCGTGCTCACATCTACATCGAACATCAGTTAAACGACCTCTTGGATGCTGCTGTAGCGGATGCCCGTGCCCTCAAGGGACTCAACCTCGATTACAACGGGAAGGTCATTCTTGCGACGGCTTTGGGATTGGATCCCAGTTATCGCCCGATGCTGTCGTGCGTCGGGAAACTGCGCAACAGCTTTGCCCATAACCTCGACGCCGACGTAGGGACCCAGCAAATATCCGACCTCAAGACGGCGATGGGGCGACACTAAGACGTTGCGCAACAGTCCTTGGCATTCACGGACAAGAAGATGGGTAATCCTCCTCGCAGGCTCAGTTCACTGGATGCGCGCGAACATCTTGTCTTGATGCTGGTTACCATCTGGTCGGCGATTGCCACCCAGACCGTCCGCCACATTGAGCTGGTGGCATCCTATTCATAAGGAGGGTGGTATGACGCGAGATATGGACGTTATCCGTGTCCTGCTTCTGAAACTGGAGAGCCGTTACAAGGGTGTCGGTACGTTGAGCTTCGGCTATGGCGACGAAGAGCTGGCGATCGAGGGTGTCGACACTCTGGCCATCCTTTACAATCTTGGCCTGCTCGTGGACGCCCGATTCGTTAAAGGGCGGGTTACGGCAACAGGGGAATTCATGATGGAAGGCATGACCTGGGCGGGTCATGACTTCCTCGATAGCGTCCGCGATGAGGAGATCTGGCGCAGAACCAAGGAAGGCGTGAGCGCCGCAGGCGGATTTACCTTCGACCTTGTCAAAGCTTTGGCCAAGGGGTTCTTGCAGAAGAAGGTTGAGGGGCTGACGGGAATCGATCTTGCGCTTTAGCCCGAGGTGATCTGGCACTCCAGATATCGGTCATTGGTCGCGACCACGATAATGCGCGCTTGTCCGGCTCTGGCGACGTCACGCTTCCCGGTGAAGTGCATGGTGAACACATGCTCCACTGCAGGGGCCGCGATGCTGAGATCCACCCCTCCGGCGTGTGCCAGCACAACCGAACAGACGGCCTTATGATCCTCAAGAGATCACCTCTGGTTCGGCCCTGCGCCGGAGGCGTCGCGGAACTAATGACTTTGGATTTGACCGCTGCAGCGACGTGTCCGAACATCAGGCTTTGCAGGATGTTTACGTTCGGGCAGCACGAACGGCATCTCCGGCCCACGATGAGATCGTTGATGGTGGTAATGATAAGCGAAACGGGCACGTTCGTGCTTAGATAATTCCCCATGCCCGAAACCTCCCCCTCCCCGTCATCTCCCTCAAGCCCAGTTCCAACACGATCCGCCGCGCGCCTTGCGGCGTCACCTCGAGCGTCTTCGACACCATGCCGGCCGAGATCAGCGGCCGCGCCATGACCAGGTCGACCAACTCAGGCAGCCTGGACGACGTCCGCCGCCCCTCCAGTTTGCGCATCATCATCTGCCGCGCCAGCACCAGCCGGTCGTGTTCCTTCAGCCCCGTTTCCGCGGCAATCGTCAGCGCCCTTGCTATTGCCAGCAACCGCGTCTCCCGATCTCGATGCCGGCGCCGATCGACAGGGATCGCTTTGAGCCCAACATTGATCGCCGCGAGATGGGTGCCGGTGGTAACGCCGCCCTCGCGCAGGGCCGAGGCGGCCAGCAGCCGGCCGAGCCAGGGCGCGTGCTGGAGCACGGCAATCTCATTCCAGGCGTCGAGCGCCACAATGGCCTGAAGCACCGGCGGCAGATCCTGGGCGCGCGCCAACACGGCCTGCCACTCCGCCAGCCGCTCGTCTTCATCCCAGTCGAGATCGTAGACGAACGGATCCTTCTCCGGAGCGCTTTTGGCCCGCCCCGGCTTCCTCGCCTGTTCGATCGCGACCTCGGACCGCGCGAGCACCGCATCGATCGCGGCAAACGCATCGCCCAGACCGTCACTGTCGGGGTTCTCCGGCTCCCCTACCCCAGCAGCGTCCAGCACTTCAACACTCCCATCCGGCACGCCCTCCCCGTCGCCACCCAATAATGCAGCGGGCCGCGCCCGCCCGCGCAGCGAAGCGAGGCCGGGGCTTGAGAGCGCCCAACCAGGAGGATGGGCGGCGATGCGACGGCGGGTTTTCAGGATGTCGCGGGCGATGGTGAGTTCGTGGGTGGGGGCACGGATGTCGCGAAGCGCATCATGCAGGACGAGGTCCTCGAGATGGACGAGTTCGCCATCGACCCAGAGCGAGGCGTGCGCATCGAGGAAATGCGCGCGCTCGAGAAAGCCCTCGCCCACGGCAGAACGCACGATGCGCTCATCGAGGCGGGCAAGCGCGACGGCGGCGTCGGAGATTGGCCGCAGCAGGCTCTGGATGGGCAATTTGGCGAGATCGTAAGACATTGAATTTATCGTAAATGATTCGTTAATAGAAAGCTATATTCCCAATACGGTTCCGTAGTCCTCATTAATGTGTCCGGGATCGCTGACCCCCGATAAGTAACCCTTATCGGAGGTGATTGATTTGGCACCGTTGAAGGCTTAAAGTCGTGCCAAATCACGGCGAACATCACAGCGGGAAGCGTAGATCTTGATGACGAACAACAGGATGAAGAGCAGCTCAGTCGCTGCGAATGGTCGCCTTGTGCCGCTGGCTTCTCGCGAGCTCAACGAACCGGCGCTTCACCTCTTCAAAGAGTGCCGGAGGTAGCGGCCCGTGATACCCGCTCTCGCTATCGACAGGCCGAACGTCGGGCCCCGGCCAGACGAAACGATTGCTTTCGGTAAGCACGATCCACGACCGCTCGTCATCGAGACCCAGGCGGCGCTTGGTGGCCGGCGGGATTTCGATTGCTTCGCTGGGATCGGACGGCGGGGAATGGGTGATCGGCAGGACACGAACCGCAGGTGTCCCGTCCTCAAGCATCGCAACAATGGCCAGCACGAGAGCCGGGCGATCCTTGTCCCCCTCCTCTCGTCCGTCCAGATGCTGCCAGTGCCAGAGATAGGAATAGCGAAAGACCTAGCCGACCTTGGGTTCAGTCGGCAGCATTCTTGTCCATCAGCAGTTCGGCATTGAGATGATCCAGGGCAGGCTCCATCGTCGAAGCCTCGATCGCGGAAAGCTCGTCGTCACTGATCGCAGCCGTCAGATCGACCCTACGGTCCCGCTTGGCGAGGCGAAGGTAATCTTCATAGGCCATGAGCACTGTGCGCGGCCGGCCGTTCTTGGTGATGATCACCGGCTCTCGCACGGCCACGTCCTGGTAGGCGCCGAAATTCTTCGAAACCGCAGCTGCTGTCACAATCGACGTCATGGCAGATCTCCTTGTTCCGGAATATACGGGCTTTCCGGAACATTTGCAAACGCTCCAAAGAATCTGAAAGTACAAGATGACGAGGAAAGCTCCAAACGCCCTTTCCAGCAGCGACACACTCGCGCGCCGCGTGGAAGAGCTCGATACCATCGCGTCCGTCTTGCCGATGGAGCGGCGTGACGAACTCGCCGAGCTGCTGACGGATCAAGATATCGAGACGCTGCGGCATCTCGTCAACGAAGGCATGGGTGCTAATACGCTTCGCGCATTGACCTCCGATCTGGCCTATCTTCAGGCCTGGTCGCTGGCAGCCATCGGTCGATCTCCTCCCTGGCCTGCGCCAGAAGCACTTCTGCTAAAGTTTGTCGCCCATCACCTGTGGGATCCTCAGAAACGCCTGACAGATCCGGACCACGGCATGCCGCCGGACGTGGAGAACAAGCTTCGTCTCCAGGGCTTTCTTCGATCATCTGGTCCCCATGCGCCTGACACCGTACGCCGGCGCCTTGCCACCTGGTCGACGCTGACCAAATGGCGTGGGCTGCAGGGTTCATTCACCTCCCCTGCCCTTAAATCCGCCATCCGGCTTGCGGTGCGTGCGACGCCGCGACCGAGGAAGCGCAAAAGCGCGAAGTCCGTGACAGGCGATGTCCTGCAGAAGCTGATTGGTACCTGCCGGACCGACAGCCTGCGCGATGTCCGGGATAAGGCAATCCTGATGGTTGCCTTTGCCTCGGGCGGCCGGCGGCGCAGCGAAATCGCGGGCCTCAAGATAGAGCAGCTGCAGCCGGAAGAGCCGGTCCAGATTGACGAGGCCCCTCCCCTGCTCTCTCGTTCTATTCATCTCGGTCGCACGAAGACCAGCGGCGCCGACGGTGATGAAGTGGTCTACATCAGCGGTCGACCGGTCGATGCGCTGAACGCATGGCTTGCGGCTGCAAAAATCGACAAGGGCAGTGTCTTCAGGGCGATTGATCGGTGGGGCAATGTTTCGCGGCGATCGCTGGACCCGAAGGCAATCAATGACATCGTCAAGCATCGCGCTGACCTAGCTGGCCTCGATCCGGCGGAGTTTTCGGCTCACGGGCTGCGATCCGGCTACCTGACAGAAGCCGCCAATCGTGGGATTCCTTTGCCCGAAGCGATGGAGCAGTCAAGGCATCGATCCGTTCAGCAGGCATCGCGATACTACAACAGTGCCCAACGGCGCAGCGGCCGCGCTGCTCGGTTGATGGATTAGCCATGTGGATGAGGGAGCATAGATGAGTGAATTGCAAAACCGCATCGTAGAACGCTTGGGAGCGCTGGACCCTTTGCGGGAGGTGGCCCTCACCCCGGACAAGCGGGAGAGGCTTATGACGGCAGCAATCGGCCTGTTCTACGCCGCAGGAGGAGATGCAGACGATCTAAAGGAAATTGTTCTCAAGGCCGATGATCGCAACCGCCGTGACGTGGCAGATGCCGTGGCCCAAATGGTCGTCGCAACTGCAGCGGTCAGTTACGCATCCGACCTCGACCTGGTCCAGGCGGCCTATAACTGGATTGACAACACACCGGTCTCGCTCTCCGACTGAGCTGTCTGGATTTCCGTTGATCTTTATGTTCCGTCTCGTTAGCTGTGTTCAGAATTCATCAACCGGACCACATCGGGAGGATGGGAGGTGACAACAGGCGAATCTACCCGATCTGTGTCGAAGGTCGCAGCGGTTGCCACCGCGGCGGCTCTGGTCGCGCTATTGTCCATACTCGGTACATGGGCCGCACAATCCTATTTTGCAACGATCAACCGGGCCGAAGAGCGCGCCGTTGCATCTGTAAAAATCGTCGCAAGCCATGTGTCTTGGATCCATCAGATGGGTACGCAGACGGCTCGCCGGATTGACGATGCACTTCGCCTAACGGATCTGAGGTTCGACGGCAATATCCGTGATATGGACGTGGCGAGCCAAGGATTGCCGAGCGGCGTTCAGGCCTATGTTGTCGATGCTGAAGGCCGAACGCTTTATTCGACCGACCCCGAGATCAAGCCCTTCGACATCACGGATCGGGACTACTTCACAGCCGTCAGGGATGGACAGACAGAGTATGTTTCCTCCCTCCTCATCAGCCGTCTCAACGGCGACCAAATTTTTGTATTCAGTCGACGCATCGTGCGAGAAGGTAGATTCATGGGCGCCATCATGGTGTCCGTTCCTGCGAGCATCACGCGGCCAATATGGGAAACAGTGGATCTCGGCGGCGACTATGCCATCAGTTTTGTTCGCGATGACGGCATGCTGGTGGCGCGCTACCCTCTGCCCGCAACGACTTTGGACATGTCCGGCTACATCCTCTTCACAAAGTATCTGAAGGAAGCGCCGGCAGGGACGTATCGTGCAGAGACGTCACCAATGGACGGAGTGAGGCGCGTAGTCGCCTATCGTCGGGTGGAAGGGACTCCCTTCATAGCCGTAGCCGCAGCAGACTACGAGTTCCTCATTCAACCGTTCCGGCAGACGCTGCTGATGCTCGGTGTAGTCGCGTTCATAATCATCGGCGGTGCTGCCATTGCTGGGTGGTGGATCCTGCACCTCCTGAGGGCTCAAGAACTGCAATCGGCGGAACTCGCCGAAGCGCTCGAAACTAACGAGATGCTTCTGCGCGAAATCCATCACCGAGTGAAGAACAACCTGCAATCCGTGATGTCACTGGTCCGACTCCAAATGCGGGGATCAGAAGGGTTTGAAGCGCTCAGCAGCCGGATCAAGTCGATGATCGCGGTTCACGAGCAGATCTACAAGCACGACGCATATGCTGAGATCGATGCCGCAGAGCTCATCCGCGCTGTGGTCTGCAGCGCGATTTCGGCCCATGATGCAAAGTTTCATGTCGATTTTGAACTGCAGTCTGCGCCAGTTTCAGCAGACAAGGCGACAGCACTGGCCTTGCTGGTGAACGAAGTTGTGACGAATGCGATCAAGTACGCCTACCCTGAGAGTGATGAGGGTCGTTTGTTGGTCGCTCTAACCCCATCAGAGGAACCTGGAAAAAGTCTCCTGACCATAAGTGACGAGGGTGTGGGCTTCGACGCCAGCGCGGTTTCGTCTGGAACGGGCACGCGTCTGATAGACGGATCAGTTCGCCAACTAGATGGGACCTATAAATTTCAGTCTCAGGCCGGTACGCAGTTCTCGGCGACCGTGACACTGGTTTGAAGAGGAACTTCAGAAGATGGGTGTGTGGCAGGCCCTATTCGTGGTCGAAAAGGTTTTAAGCCGGCTTCTTCACGCGCTCTTCAGCTAGCCTCTGAAACCCGACGCGGTCTCGCCCGGCATCCTTCGCCTGATAGAGTGCAAGATCAGCCCGTGCTACGAGTTCGGCGGGGTTACTCACCCTCGAATCCGACGTAAAGACGGTAGCACCAAGGCTGGCGGTCACGATGCCATACTCGCTGCCTTCGTGCACCAAACCGAGGTCCCGGATGGACGATCTGATCTTCTCAGCAATCGTGATCGCCGTGTCGCCGTCGGTATCGGGTAACACGATTGCAAACTCCTCGCCACCGAACCGAGCTGCGATGTCGCCAGAGCGCCGGACTGCAGCCGCGATGGCCCCCGCGACTGATTTGAGGCAGCTGTCACCTTCAAGATGACCGTAACGGTCGTTATACGCCTTGAACCTGTCGACATCGACCAGAAGCACAGACAAAGGTCGGTCGGTCTGCCTGGCTGCCTCGAATTCACGTAACAGGCCTTCATCGAAGGACCGCCGATTTGCAAGGCTTGTCAACGCGTCTGTTTCGGCCAGGCCTTTCATCCGCTCCGCAAAGTTCTTGAGCGAAAGCTCAGACTCCTTCATCGCAGTGATATCGGACACAAGTGCCAGCACGTGTTGGTCCTCAGTCACCCGCGTTCTCAAGGACAACCAGCGACCATCTGCGTGTGGGATGACTTCGTCCTTATTGATGAAGAGCGTTTGGCCAGCAGCTTGGATGCTATCTTCGTCGAGATCGATGGGCATATCCTGGCGCTCACCATTGCGCACGCTTGCTCTGACGATTTCGGTGATGTGTGCACCTTCCTTGCGGGCGTAAGCTGATCTCGGGAACAGTGCGCGGTAGTGATCGTTGCAGAACACCACTCTCCCATCCGGTCCGAACATCGCGAGCCCATCGGACATTTCGGCCATGGCTTGAGCCATGATGTTTCTGCTGGATCGCAGTTCCTGCTCGAGCAACTTTTTCTCAGTGATGTCGACCGTGACGCCGGCCAGACCGACCATGTCGCCTTGTCGGTTTCTCAAGGGGACTTTCGAGGTCGAGTACCATCGGGGCGGCTTACCTTCTTCGACGAGGAACTCCTCGAAATGGTCCAGCGGCTGGCCGGTTTGCAGGATACCTGCCTCTGCTGCGATCAACTGCTCGGCTCTCGTTCTCGGCGCGAGGTCATAGTCCGTCAGCCCGACCATCTCGGAAGACCGCGATCGCCCATTGTGGCGAGCAACATTAAGGTTCGCGACGACGAAACGGTGGTTGAGGTCTTTGACGTAATGGTAATCAGGAGCCTGCGTAAGCGCCGCATACAGAATGTCGCGCTCGAGCGTGAACCGACGGAAATACGCCAGAAAAAAGCCAATAGCAGCGGTCATCGTAAAATTCAGGACGACGATTGGCAGACCGACTTGTGCTACCGCCCTCTGGAAGTCCGCCTGAGGAAGCAACGCAAGGACCGCAATCGAAAGACAGCCTGCAAGCACAGCGGCACTCAGGATCGACGGCGCATGGCTCAGCGGCTTGCGGCCGCCGAAGAACCAGAGCGAGCTTCCGAGAACGAAAACAATGGCGATCGCGGTCAGCCCAGGCGCTACCCCTGCCCCACCAAGGTAGAAGCGGAAACCCGCTGCCATTATGGCTGTGATCAGTGCAGCTCCAGGTCCACCGAATACCGCGGCGGATTCGATAATCGCAAGCCGAAGGTCGAATATGACCCCGACTCCGAAGCGCACCGAGAGTAGCATTGAGCCTATCGCTGCGAGGCCCATCGTGACCCCGAGGCCGGCGCAGCGCAGCTTGGGAGGCAATTGGTAGAAGCGATAGGAAAGATGTGTCCAGATCGAGACGATCAATGCCACTGCAGCGAGATTGCCAGCGAGAACTTTCCAGACATCATCCATTCTCAATCACCGTCACGCCACGCCTCGAACACTCAACCGGAAGAGACGACGCTACGCTTTCGATCGCCCCAGGGGACGCAGTGATAAGCCCAAACCGCCAACACAGTTGATACTCACTATCTGCCAAAAACCTAAAGCAGCAGTTTATGGACAGCGATCTTCGCCTAAAGTCTCAGTCCGTCCGATCAGAGGATACAGCAGCCTGTCGCCAATGGCCTGACAGGATGCAGCTTGTTGCCCGGACGCATGGCGATTAAGGTCGGCGTCTCAATCACCAACAGAGGTACACATGGCGACCGGAACAGTAAAATTCTTTGCTCAGGACAAGGGCTTCGGCTTCATCACCCCGGATGATGGCGGTCAGGACGTCTTTGTGCACATCTCCGCGGTCGGCTTCGGCGAGGCACTTAAAGACGGTCAGAAGGTTCGCTATGAAGTAGGTCAGGACCGCAAGACGGGTAAATCCAAGGCCGAGAACGTTTCAGTGATCTGAGCCGTCGCTTACAACATCCAGCGCGGCGATTCGGTGATACATCAGTCGCCGCGCTTGCTTTATTTGTCAGCAAGACAAACAATATTGCCATTCATGTCATGGCAGTGCCGTCTGGATTTCCGGTCTCGCTCAATCGGCAGCGCACTCAGGGCCCCTGAACATTAAAGGGGCACAGATATACGGTAGGCCAGATACAAGAAAATGAGGACTTTCAGCAACTGAAAGAAACGCTACTGTCGCGCGACGATAGGATAGACGGATATCTCCTTGATTGCCGCAGCGCACGCTACATACAGCGTCGCTGCTGTCACTATCTGACAGCAAGGCTAACTGATATAATCGGGACATGTCACGTTCTGAACGCCTTTTCGATCTTCTGCAGGTCTTGCGCCAGCACCGTCGCCCCGTCAGCGGGATGGTCTTGGCTGAGCAAATCGGTGTCAGCATCCGCACACTTTATCGCGACATTGCCAGCCTTCAATCGATGGGGGCAATGGTGGATGGGGAGCCAGGAATTGGATATGTCCTGAAGCCCGGTTTCATGCTTCCCCCGTTGATGTTTACCCCAGAGGAAATCGAAGCGATTGTGCTTGGATCACGGTGGGTCGCTGAACGGACGGATAGCGGCCTGGGCAATGCAGCCCGTAGCGCGTTGACCCGCATAGCGTCGGTTTTACCATCCGAACTCCGAGATGACCTTGAGGCATCTACTTTGGTAATAGGCCCCAGCACAGCAATTCCTACCGATACCGTCGATGTGGGCTTGTTGCGCAAGGCCATTCGGGCTGAACGAAAGCTGACGCTCATCTATCGCGATGCGACCGGCACAGCATCCGAACGGATTATCTGGCCATTTGCTCTTTCCTTCTTTGACTCCGTACGAATGCTGCTGGGCTGGTGCGAAATGCGCCAGGGTTTCCGGCATTTTCGCACAGATCGGATTGTTTCGGCTCAAATGAGCGAGACGCGCTATCCTGAGCGTCGACAGGCCCTTTTCAGAAAATGGCGCGAAGCCGAGGGCATTACGAAAAGATTCGATTGATCACGTTGATACTGCCATAAACTGACAGTATGGTTCGCTAAAACCGCTTTAGTCCAATTCCGGATCGGAGCTTAAAGATGACCAATTCCAATAGCCTTCTCCTCTATGTCGCTGATGTCCCCAATAGCGTTCAGTTTTATTCTAATCTGCTGGGCCGCGCGCCAGTTGAAGCGAGCCTGACTTTCGCGCTTTTCAATTTACCTTCAGGTCTGGCGATGGGGTTGTGGGGGAAAGCTGGGGTTGTGCCGGCACCGACTGCAGCTGCCGGCGGCAGCGAACTTGGGTTCAAGATCGATGATGTGACCGAAGTCGACCGCATCCATGCCGACTGGCAATCCAAGGGTGCAACAATTGCCCTGCAGCCAACGGACCTCGACTTCGGGCGCAGCTTCGTTGCACTGGATCCCGATGGTCACCGTCTGCGCGTTTATGCGGTGGTGGAAGAATAATGACTGCTAGCACCCGTCACTGGATCGCCGTTGCGTCGGCCGAGCATGTTGCGCTCGGTCGCTCCCTCGGGTTCATGCAAGTCTGCCACGGAAAGGTCGCGCCTCTGCGCCGCCTTTTACCGGGAGACCGTGTGATCTATTATTCGCCCACAGCCAGTTTCGCAGGCAAGGATCGCCTGCAGGCATTTACTGCAGTAGGTACTGTGCATGAAGGACAGCTTTATCAGGTCGAAATGACTGCTACGTTCAATCCGTGGCGGCGAAACGTCGATTGGATTGAATCTCGCGAAGTGCCGATCAGGCCGTTGCTCGATCGGTTGTCCTTTACCCAAGGCGGTGGAAGCTGGGGTTATAAGTTCAGATTCGGGTTGTTTGAGATCGAAGAAAGGGACGCCAATATAATCACAAGCGCCATGAGCCTGAACTACAAACCGTCAGCGGGTTTGACGGGAGAGTAATTTTTCTCCATCCCGTCTGATCTGCCCGTCAGGTGTGACGTAGCGGTATAATGTCTGCCTTGTGATGCCGAGTTCGGCACAGAGATCGGCCACTTTGGTTTCCGGCTTCCCCATCGCGGCTTGAGCAAGGCGCAGTTTCGCAGGCGTCATCTTGAACGGCGCTCCGCCATTGCGACCTCTTGCACGGGCGGCGGCGAGGCCTGCTCTGGTCCGCTCGACGATCAACGCTCGCTCGAACTCGGCGAGAGCGGCGAATATGCCAAACACCAGCCGGCCGTTCGCCGTCGAGGTGTCGATTGACGCGCCTTCGCCCGCTGGTCTGCCCCCTGAAAAGTGATCCTTCTTGAAGTATGGCTATTGAGCCGAGGAAGGACATTGAAATGGCAGGGAAAAGACACAAGGCAGAAGAGATCGTCACGAAGCTCCGTCAGGTTGACGTGTTGAATGCGCAGGGAAAATCGATGGCGGAGGCGATCCGGTCGATAGGCGTGACGGAAGTTACATACTACCGGTGGCGGTCTGAATACGGCGGCTTGAAGGGAGACCAGGTGAAGCGGTTGAGAGAGCTGGAGGCCGAGAATGCCCGGCTCCGGCGTGCCGTTTCCGATCTCACGCTGGGCAAGATGATCCTTGCCGAGGCCGCCAAGGGAAACTTCTAAGCCCCGCCCGCCGCCGCGCCTGCGTGGATCATGTCATCGAGGAACTGGGCGTGTCCGAGAGACGGGCCTGCCGGGTTCTCGGTCAGCATCGTTCGACGCAGCGCAAGATCGCCAAGACCCCGGATGACGAAGCAGCGTTGACCGCCGACATCACGGCGCTCGCTCTCCAGTATGGCCGCTATGGCTATCGTCGCATCACTGCGATGCTGCACCAGGCTGGCTGGATCGTGAACGTCAAGCGGGTCGAACGCATCTGGCGGCGGGAGGGGCTGAAGGTGCCGCACAGGCAACCCAAACGCGGTCGGCTGTGGTTGAACGACAGCTCGTGTGTCCGGCTTCGGCCGGAATATCCAAACCATGTCTGGTCCTACGACTTCGTCGAGGATCGCACACACAATGGCAGGAAAATCCGCATGCTCAATGTGATCGACGAGTTCACGCGCGAATGCATTGCCATCAGGGTCGAGAGAAAGCTGAAGGCCGTCGATGTCATCGACGTGCTTTCCGACCTGTTCATCCTGCGCGGGTGACCTGCTGGAAGCACGTCCTCAACTGTACCCGGAAAAGCCGTGAGCTTTACCTCCGGACCCGGCAAACAGAAGAAGCAGCTCCACGTTCCGTTGAGCAATTGTTAACTACCCATCGTCATCCGTCAGCAAGGGGCTGCGTTTAACCAACGCGTTCAACTCTTCTTCGCTGCGAAAACCGGATTTGAAGAGGGCTACCAGCTCCTTCGCGAGGCTGAGCTTTTCATCTTCATCCAGATCGCCGGCCTCACCCCGAAACAGGTTGGCGAGCACCTTCCGCAACATGGCCAGCCCCTGCGGGTTGATCTCCTGTTCATCATCGAAGAAAGTCCCACCCATCCGCCAGCCTTCTCCCCAAGTGCCATGCTTCGCCACGCTTTGATGATGACACCAGCTCGGAACGGTTCGCAACACATTCTCCGCTGACATCGTAGTCTATCCAGCTACATTCCGCTTAAGAACTCGTTGTCTCCATCGACTCTGTTGCGGAACCAGCGACACCTGACTTCTCGACCCCTAAGTCATCCTGATCAGTTGGGTATACCTATTGAGACAATCTCCGTGAGACGCAAATCAGTGTATCATTTGGGTTGATTTTACGATTATGAGACGCTACCCATTGAAGGTCCAGAACCTAATGAGACGTTTCATGGCAATTTACGGGTATGCGCGGGTCAGCACCATCGATCAGGATTTGGCGATTCAAGAGGCGGCTCTGAAGGCGGCCGGGTGCACGGTCATCCAGGCGGAAAAGAAATCCGGAGCGACCAAGCAGGATCGGAAGGAGCTTAACACGCTTCTGGAATTCATGCGCGACGGCGACAGCCTGGTCGTGACGCGGGTCGATCGGCTGGCCCGATCAGTTGGGGATCTGCAGGACATCGTACGGCTGCTCAAGCAAAAAGGGGTGACGCTGAAGGCGACGGAACAGCCGATCGACACCAGCTCAGCGGCCGGCAAAGCTTTCCTTGATATGCTCGGCGTGTTTGCTGAGTTCGAGACGAACCTTCGTAGAGAACGACAGATGGAAGGCATCGCCGCAGCAAAAAGCAGAGGGGTCTACAAAGGCAGGAAGCCCCATGTTGATGTTGCTGAGATCCGCCGACTGAAATCCGACGGGATGGGACCAACAGACATTGCTAAGGCGCTGAACATAGGCCGGGCGAGCGTGTATCGCGCCCTTAGAGATGCCGCATCATCGTAGGGCAAGATGGCGGCTTCGCGACAATAGCGGACACTACCTGATCGGCGGTCGATAAACGTGGAGCCACCTTTTGAGGACAAGGCCGTGTTTGGCCACAGCGCCCTTCGCAGTCCACGCGGCTCTACACTACAGCTTGATCCTATCACGTATGGTCTCGACTGAACTTTTTATTGCTCGCACCGTCTCGGCCTCCATTCCCACGGCTTCCTCAATACAGCGCCCTACGTCTGCAGCATTTGTTCTGAGGTCGATTGCTTTTTGCGTCAGATGAATCAGAACCTCGCGCTCATCCCTTGGATTGCGGGTCCTGGTGATTAGACCCGCCGCATCCAGGCGCTTAAGCAGCGGCGTGAGCGTGCTAGAGTCCAGGTAAAGTGTCTTCCCTAGCTCCTTTACGGTCTGGCCGTCCCGATGCCAGAGCGTCATCATGACCAGATATTGCGGATAGGTCAGCCCGAGCTTGTCCAGCAGTGGCCTGTAGAGCTGGGTGAAAGCATGGCTCGCCGAGTAGAGTGAAAAGCAGAGCAATTCAGTGACATCGGGGCTTTTCTCAGAGGCGTCAGTCGGTTTGGCAATCATGGCAATCTCCTTTCGCTCAAAATAATTTGCGCGCGATTTAATTGCAAGCGGTTGACAGGCGCAAAAGCAGCAGGCATATAGACCGTGCACAAACGAATCGCGCACAACTTACCGCCACGGAGGGCAACATGTCGATCTTCACCACCACCGACGGTACCAACCTCTTCTACAAGGACTGGGGAACTGGCCAACCGATCCTCTTCGCCCATGGCTGGCCGCTATCGTCGGACGCCTGGGACCAGCAGATGCTGTTCTTCAGCCAGAATGGCTTCCGGGTCATTGCTCATGACCGTCGCAGCCATGGTCGTTCCGACCAGACCTTCAATGGCAACAACATGGATCAGTATGCTGACGATCTGGCCGAACTGATCGAGGCGCTCGACCTCTCCGACCTGATCCTGGTTGGCCATTCTACCGGCGGCGGTGAAGTCTCCCATTACATCGGCCGCCATGGCACCGCACGCGTTGCCAAAGTGGTTCTCGTCGGCGCGGTTCCGCCGCTGATGCTGAAGACGGCAGACAATCCCCACGGCACGCCCATGGAAGTGTTCGACAATATCCGCGAGAACACCGCCAAGAACCGTTCCCAGTTCTTCTTCGATCTGACCATCCCCTTCTACGGCTTCAACCGGGAAGGCGTCACTACCAACGAAGGTCTGCGGGAGAACTTCCGCCACATGGGTCTGCAGGGCGGGATCAAGGGTCAGTACGACTGCATCCGCGAGTTCTCAGAGGTCGACTACACTGAAGATCTCAAGAGCATCGACCGCCCGACGCTGATCATCCATGGCGATGACGACCAGATCGTGCCGATCGAGGCATCGGCCCACCTGGCTGCTGAAATCGTCGCTGATGCCACCCTCAAGATCTATGCGGGCGGTTCTCACGGACTGGCAGAGACTGAGGCCGATCGCTTCAACGCTGACGTTCTCGCGTTCATCCGTACCTGACCATTCACCCTTCACCACCCCCCCAATCCCCAGCACTCATCTTCAAAACCCTCACACTGAGAGAAGGAAAAATCATGTCCAAGTTTGTTGCAAGCCTTGCTGTTGCCGGCGCTCTGGTCTCGGGTCACGCATCTGCTCAACCTGCCAAGCCCACCATCGTTCTCGTGCATGGAGCCTTTGCCGACTCCTCCAGCTGGAATGGCGTCACAAAGATCCTGCAGAAGGACGGCTACCGCGTCGTTGCCGCCGCCAATCCCCTGCGCAGCGTCTCAACCGATGCTGCCTATGTCTCCGATATCGTCGCAAGCATCGAAGGCCAGGTCGTACTTGTCGGCCATTCCTATGGTGGGCAGGTCATCACCACGGCGGCTAACGGCCGCGATAACGTCAAGTCGCTGGTTTATGTAGCCGCTTTCGCCCCGGATGAAGGTGAGGCCGCAGCTGATCTGGCCGGCAAGTTCCCCGGCGGCACACTCGGCCAAGCCCTTGCGGCGCCGGTAAAGCTTGCCGATGGCAACGTCGACCTCTCCATCGATCAGGAGAAGTTCCATGAACAGTTTGCCCATGACGTCAGCCTGGATGACGCCGCACTCATGGCAGCCGGTCAGCGGCCGATCACCGAGGCTGCTCTGACAGAAAAGTCTGGCAAGCCGGCCTGGAAGGCGCTGCCCTCCTACTTCATCTACGGCGATGGCGACAAGAACATCCCGGCTCAGGCACTTGGCTTCATGGCCGAGCGAGCCGGATCGAAGAACACCGTCGTCGTGCCTGCCGCCTCGCACGTGGTCATGGTCTCGCAGCCACAGGCCGTGGCTGACCTCATCGAGGAAGCCGCGCAGTAATTCGAACAGCAATGGGCCGATCGCTCCAGGGCGATCGGCCGTTCGCCATTTTGAAGGAAAGACCCCACCTGAAGGGGTAATCCGAACCATTTTTAAGGCGGAAGCTTCGGCAGCTATGCGCCAACAGGAGACATGAACTGCTTCAAGGTTTGCGGCTGGAATGGGGCCGGGAGCGGACTGTCGGCAATTGAAGTGGGAAATGGAGAAGCGGACATGCGCCCATCGCAAAGATTTTATCTTCCGCAGCGGTCCAGCTAACGTTGTATTCACGGTCCTCTTATCACGCGGCGTTAAAGTTCCGCAGGTTCTCCTTCAGAAAGTCCGCGAAAACCCTGACTTTGGTAGGCAAGTAGGATCTGCTTGGATAAACTAGCCAGGCCGCTGTTTCAAAAGTAGTTGCGGTCACCCGGTGACTGGGGAACGGGCTTACAAGATCGCCCCTGGCGATTTCTTCATCCACAAGCCAGTTTGGCAGCAAGGCGGGCCCCATCCCCAAGAGGGCGGCTGAAAGCAGCGAGCCGGCTGGCGCAAGCGTGATGTCGCCAGCGATCGGTATGCGTTCTTCTCGCCCTTCATCATCGCGAAACAACCAGCTCGTGCGAAAGGCTCGAAGGCTAAACAGCAGTACTCTGTGGTGCTGTAAATCAGCCGGCACTCTCAAGGGTGGATGCGTGCTGAGATAGCGTGGGCTGGCGACGACCCGATAGCGCGTGTCCATCAACTTGGCCGCGATCAGATCCCCCTCCACCACCGGCGCAAGGCGGACCGCGACGTCAATGCGCTCGCTGACGAGGTCTAAGGTCTCGTCGGTGAATACGAATTCGATCCTGATGTCGGGAAAGTGCGCTCGAAAAGCGGGCAGCAGTGGCAAAATACGCATCTGGCCGAATGTCACGGAGGCCGTCGCCCGCAGCAGACCGTGCGGGGCACCAGATACTTGGCTCGCAGCATCCCGCGCATGGCTGAGTTCCTCGATCAATGGCTCGATGCGGCTGAGATAGAGATGACCGGCCTCAGTCAAGGCCATCGAACGCGTCGTGCGTTGTAACAGCCTGAGGCCTAGCTCGGCCTCAAGGTCGCTGATTGCCCGCGAGATCGAAGAGGGATCGACATCGAACTCCTTGGCAACAGCGGCAAAAGAGCCTTTGCGAGCCACCGCGACGAAAAGTTGAAGGGCTTTGATTTCCATTCATGCACATTGCGCATGAATATCGTGTTCTTCAAGCGATTTATCTGGCCTTCCTTCGGCAATACAGAGTTCGGGCGGATTTACCGCAGAGATTTTTTAGAGGATAGCTGACATGATCACCTTCACTTCCCATACCATCGACACGGCACCTGAAGCTTCGCGCGCAAAGCTCGCCGAGGTTCAGAAGGCTTGGGGGTTTGTGCCGAAGCTGCATGGTAATCTTGCCGAAAGCCCGCTTGCCCTGGAAGCCTATGACACGCTCTTCGGTCTGGTTGCAGCAAAGGCGACGCTGTCCCCCGTAGAGGTGCAGGTTGTCTATCAGGCGATCAATGTGTTCCATGAATGCGAGTATTGCACGGCGGGTCACACCTACCTCTCTCGCATGGTGAAGATGGATGAGGCCGTGATCGCCGCTCTGCGCAACGGAGATCCGATTGCCGATGCGCGCCTTCAGGCTTTGCGTCTTTTCGCAGAAACAGTGATCCGTGTCCGTGGGCGTGTGAGCGACGTTGCTGTCGACGATTTCCTGGCAGCCGGCTTTACAAAGGAGAATGTGCTGGAGGTCGTAACGATCGCGGCTACCAAGACGATTTCCAATTACACCAACCACATCACGAAGACGGAGAAAGAGGCTTTCATGGCTGATCCGGACCTCGCATGGGTTTCACCCACAAACCGCGCAAAGGTTGCGTGACCACGTGAGAGAGCCCGCACGATGCGCGCTTCCTATTTGTTATCAATAGAGGGTCGGAATATGCCAAAAATAGCTCTGCTCGGATTGGGTGCCATGGGCTCGCGAATGGCCGTGAACCTCATCAACACAGGTCACAGCGTCACCGTTTGGAACCGTGACAGCAAGAAGACAATCGCACTGCGCGATCTCGGTGCGCATGTCGCAACAACACCGAGGGACGCGGCACTTCACGCGGACTTCGTTTTCACAGTGTTGACGGACGACTTGGCCACGCGTGCAGTTTGGACCGACCCTGCATCCGGCGCGTTGGATGGCTTGAAAGAAGGCGCAACAGCCATTGAGTGTTCCACCACGACGCCCGCCTGGGCGCTTGAGTTGGGTCGTCTGGTTGATGCAAAGGGCGCCAGTTTTCTCGATGCACCTATGTCTGGGTCACGCCCTCAAGCGGAGAGCCGGCAGTTGGTCTTCATGGTTGGCGGTGCGCCGGCCTGTTTCGAAACTGCAAGACCCGTTCTTGAGTGCATGGCCGCCAAGGTCATGCATGTCGGACCGCAGGGAAGTGGTTCCCTGCTGAAGCTTTCGATCAATGCGCTCTTTGCCGCCCAATTGGCGAGCATTGCCGAGTTGCTGGGTGTTCTGTCACGCAACGGCTTTAATGTGACGCGGGCGGCAGAGTTGTTCGGCCAGTTCCCGATCGTTGCGCCGCCGATCGCGGGGGCGGCGAGGATGATGGCGGCGGGCGACAACGATCCGCTTTTCACCATTGACCTGATGAGCAAGGACCTAGCCTACTTGATCGAGACAGCCACGACTTCCCTCGCGGCGGTCCCGAGCGCCGAAACAGCGCTGGCCGCATTTCAAACGGCACAGAAGCAGGGACTTGGTGGGGCCAACATCACGGCCATGGCTGCCCTCTACAATTGAGTAGATTTAGGGCCAGTGTGTCTGCTGCGGACAAGAGTTCTTCTGGCTTCAGTCTGCCTACCTCACGCGCCACGAATAAGCAGAGGATCTGCTGACGGCCGCCGAATTAAGGCACCCGAACAGTCTGGTTACATAGAAAGTTGACAGGCTTCGCTCGCCGTCTGGAGGGTCGCTTTGGGAAATCACCACTGGCGGCCTTTCCCTTTGCCCCGACAAAGTCGGATAATTGACTCGTAGTGCCGACAGTCGCTTTCCGATTTTCCTTAAAGTAGGCTCGACGACTGAAATCAAGGCGCAAAGCTGCGCCATCGAATTCGGCCACCAATGACCGGTTTGGGCCGAAAGGCGACCTTCGCCGAGTGCGCTAGTAGGATTGAGAAAGGCGGCGGCCCTGTCGCGAAGTGCTGATACCCTCCATCTAGGGATTCAGGAGGATATTCTTCTGATGAGCGATCGGACGGTAGCGCATGGAGCGCTGTTTTGCGGGTTCAGCATTGAGCGGCACGTCCCGACGAACCATCTTCTTCGGGCTATCGAGCGTTCCGTTAATGTATGACCAGTACCTCTAGAGCCCGACCGCATTCCCACTCCAGCTATTATCGCTCGAGCCCATTGTCTTTAGCCTTCTGCATCGCCCCTTGCGTCGACCAATCCCTCTGAACTTCCGCAGCAGTGGTGTTCCTCACAAGG
Organism: Rhizobium sp. SSA_523; assembly: GCF_030435705.1. Lineage (NCBI taxonomy): Bacteria > Pseudomonadati > Pseudomonadota > Alphaproteobacteria > Hyphomicrobiales > Rhizobiaceae > Affinirhizobium > Affinirhizobium gouqiense. Next base: position 3,874 of record NZ_CP129380.1, on the reverse strand, counting down.
CTCACCACAGATCGAATGGTCTCGGCATGTTGAGCCAGACCTGGGTCCTCTTTGACCCGCGTGGCGATCTCGCCCAAGTCTTCGGAGCCAAATCTGTTACTAATCGCACTCCACACTTTCTTTGCCTCTTCGAGAGCAGCGCGTCCATCTTTCGTCGCACTTAGGCTATTGATCCAGCGATGCGGGTCACTGGTCTCAACGTCGCGGACGCCAGCGATGAGAGAAGCGCTCCGTGGGCTTAGATTCGGGACCTCGATACAGTCTCTATTTTCACGCTGCCAGCGTTCTGATCTCTCCTCCTGAACGACGCGTCGCTGCCATTGCTCACCGGCAGCACCTACATGCTTTGCAATGATCGACGCAGACTGCCGTGCTTCAATGCGTTCCTTGTTGTCACCAAGGATGCCAGTCTTGCCGCGAAGCTCACCGAACTGCTCCGGCCTTCTGTTCAAGGCCTGTTCGATACCTGCACTGTCGCCATCCCGTTCGACCAGTGAGGCCAGGATCTTACTCGAAGCTTCCTGCGGATCCCGAAACACCTGGCGCACGATCCTCTCCACCCCGTTCCAGCTCGGGCCGAACGTCGCCATTGTCTTCTGCCGCGCCACGTCCTCAACGCTACGGTCATGGTGAATCTTTGCCGGCACAAGCGGTGTTCGAATTTCAAAGCCGCTTGCCTGCGACTGTTCGTCCCGCAAAACCGAGCGATCCGCGCCAGTGGAACTACAGCTCGTGTGACCCACGTTCGCTGTCTGCGTTTCATTTTGGCCGGGCCGCCCCGCTGGCTCTGTGAGCCGGACCTCAATCTCACTACTGACGCCAAACTGCTGAGCGATCCCCCGCCTTTCGGCAAAATCGCGGGCATAATCGAGCGTCGTTTCCTTAACGCCGGAGCGAGACAACCGATGTTCAAGCTGCGCATAGGCGAGTTCATCGGTACCCAGCACCTTCCAACCATTGCGGCTCGCCTCGTGCCCGTTGGGCAGACGCACAGCCTCTGCGCCAGTGTGCTGCAGCCCAATCGTCGCGCCCATCTCCGGAGACGCTTCCGCAATTGCCTGCTGCAGACCCACACCCCAGACCGTATGACGCTCGCCCTTGGCGGTCTCCAGCGTCACGAAGTAGCTGTCGCGATTGCCGGCCTTGTGCTCATAGGGTGCAGCACCATGCTCCACGAGCTTGCCTTGCGTCACCACCTGGTCGCTCCTGCGCGAAGCGAACTCTTGGGCATCCGCATAAAGCTGCACGTCATGGCGATGCCGGCTCATGGCAACATAGGTGAGATGCCGATCCATCGTGCCGGACGCCAGGACAAAGGCCTGGTCCACTGTCGCGCCCTGGTTCTTGTGGATCGTGGTGGCATAGCCGTGATCAACCGACCGGTAGTCGTTCATCGGCACTCTGACCATCCGGGCATCAGCCGCTCGACCAGAAGCACCGTCGAGCGCAACATAGATAGCGTCCTGCTCGACAGCCTTCACGTCGCCGAGCATGCCGTTCTTCACACCAAGGTCACGGCTGTTCTCAAGGAACACAAGCCGGTCCCCTGGCGCAAAGCTGCGCACGCCGTCATTGGTCTGGAAGCTGAACTCGCCAGCCTCCTCGCCTTTGGCAAGCTCACCCCTCTCCTGAAGCTCAGCACGGATCCCCTCGTTGATGGCGCGGACATCGACCCGTCGATGGGCCATGGCGACGCGGCTAGCCTCCGGATGCAGGTCGCGATCGGCAAGATAATCCCGCACCACCGCGGCGCGCGCTTCATCGCGTCCAGAAGCAAAGTGGATGTTGCCCTTGTCCCGGTAAGCAGCCAGCCCTTCGGCTGCACGATGGGACGCGAACGCAACCGACGCCTCTTGCTGCCACGGCTCCTGCTGTCGCTTGATCTCACCAAGCGATGCATGCCCGATACGCTCGGAGATGGCGCGGAAAGGAGCCCCTGCCCCGATCGCCTGAAGCTGCTCGTGATCTCCCACCAACACGATCTTCGCGCCACACTTCTCCGCCTCACTCACAAACGAGGCAAGCTGACGGCTACCGACCATGCCGGCTTCATCGATTACGAACACATCCCCGCGCCCAAGCTGATGCTTCTCGTTCTCCCAACTGCGAGACCAAGACGCCAAGGTGCGGCTCTTGATCCCGGAACTCTCCTCCAAGCCCTCGGCAGCTTTGCCAGAGAGTGCTGCGCCATGAACCGTGTAGCCCTGCCGCTCCCACGCCTGAGCAGCTGCAGCCAGCATGGTCGACTTGCCAGCACCGGCAAGACCAACTACGGCCGCAATTCGCTCCGGCCCGGTTACATGGCTGATCGCGTGCCGCTGCTCATCGGAAAGCCGCAATTCTCCATTGCCGGTCTTAAGCCGGATCGCCTCGTCCATCTCCTCCATGGCTTTGACGACATGCCGGCGATCTACATAATGATTGTGCGCCTGGTGCAACCGCTCGGCGGCATCCGCCATGCCATGCTCGATCTCCACCATCTCCCGGGTCGAATAACGCGCAAGTTCCACCTCGCCCGTCGCTTCGTCCACCCGTTCCGGCCGAAGCTCTGTCAGTGCCGAAGAAGCCATGACAGAGGCAAATCCGTTCTGGAACGCCTGGGCATCGTCATTGATGTAGCGATGTAGCGTTCGAGCAATATCATGCCGGTCAAAGACGCTCTTCTCAGACGTGATGATCGACAGAACCTGTTCCGGCTTCTCCCGGATCACATCTGCATTGCGTTGACCAGCATCGCCAGCCAACCGGGAGCGATCAACAAGACCGCCTCGACGACGCAGATTTGTGGCACCGACACCCATATGCTCGGTCGGCTCGATTTCCAGACCACGCTCGGCATGGGAGCGGTGGTCAATGCGGATATCGAACCCCTCCCTTGCCAGATGATCGTTCGCCATTCCCTCCCACGACCGTCTGATATCGACGAGCTGCATCTGCGTCGGTGGCAACCCCTTCGGCAACAGATCCTTATTCGCCAACTCGATATAGGTCTTCGCCCCCAGCCCCTCGCCCGTCACCTGCCGCGTCGTCATCAGGACATGCGCATGATGATTGCGAACGTCACCCTGGATACCAGGCCTGTGAATGGCAAAATCGACACCAGCTCCATAGCGGTTCGCCAGATCCTGAGCGAACGCCCGCGTGAGCGATACCCGCCCCTCCTCTGAGAGCTCATGCGGAAGCGCGATCACGAACTCGCGCGCCACCCTTGCATCCTTGCGGTTCTCAATCCGTTCAGCGGCATTCCAAAGCGCCGACCTGTCCCGCGCCCAATCCGCGTCGACACCTTCGGGGAGCAGAACCTCTGAATGACCAACACCCTCGCGTCGGCTGTAGTCATGGACAAGCCCGTCGCGCTGGTTGGTGAGAAGCTTGGCCGCACGATAAGCAGCGGCCGCAACAGCGCTGCGTCCAGTGGTACGAGAGACAACAGACATCTGGCAGTAGAAGATCGCCAAGACTGTTCCTCTCCCCGACATCCGCGACGCAGGACGAGGATAGCCGAGCGTGGGTTGAGCATCAACCCGTATATGCGCCCTTGTAACTTCATCTCGCTTCGCTCAATCAGCTACGGTGTGACGAATGCCGCAGAGGCTGCGACCGCTTGGCTGATGCTTTGAGTCGATGTCGAGCACGGGCAAACGACGGATTTGATCGCCTCGGTGTGACATCATTTGCCTATCGGGCTAGTATGGGTCAGTAGTTTTATCCTGGAGGAGCGAGTGGTGAACAAGACACCAGACCGCAGCTTGAACCCCAGCGCTGTCAAGCGTGCTCGAGAGAGCGCTCAGACACGGCCATGGCAATTGCTGATGCTGAGCAATGGCTCGCCAACCCATATCCTTCAGCGAGTTTAGACGGTATCAATCGCTGA